>DATBGP010000281.1:0-16174 GCA_036557925.1 Candidatus Limnocylindrales bacterium
GCACACCGCGGCCCTCGGGATCCCGACCTACGGCGTCTCGCCGCTCCGCCTCGACCCGGACGAGCGCGTCCTCGAGCGCGTCCACGGGGTCGACGAGCGCGTCGGCGTCGAAGCCCTGCGCGGGGGCCGGCCCGTCCTCTACGACGTGGTCCGGCGGTTCTGCGGCGAGCCCGAGCCGTCGCCCCGAGGCTAGCTAGCCGCCGATCAGGCCCTCCTCCTCGACGGCCGGGCGGTCGGCGTCGTTGGTCACGATCACCGCGTGGGAGCAGGTCGTGCAGCGGAAGATCAGGCCCCGCAGCCACGACCGCTCCTCGTCGTGGTTCGCCGGATCGGGATGGACCAGCCGCATCGGCGACGTCGTCCCGTCGTTGTGCAGGTGCTGGAGTCGGAGCTCCTGCTCGATCCGGATGTTCGCGTCCATCGAGGCCTCCTCGGCGTCCTGCTCGGGCTATTCGGGGCGGGTCTTGATCAGCCGGCCCCGGCGCGAGATCGCGTGCGTCGCGAGGGCGGCGACGCCCATCGCGATCAGCGCCCGCTCGGCGGTCGGCATCGGCCGGACGGCCGAGAGGAACTGGTCCGCGCGGGCCCGGTCGACGACCCGCAGCAGGGCGGCGCCGCGCGGCGTGAGCTGGAGTGTGCGCTGGCGGCGGTCCTCCTCCTCGACCCGGCGCTCGACGAGCCGCCGCTTCACGAGGCCGTCGACGAGCCGGCTCGTCGCGGACGGCGAGCGGTTGATGACCTCGGCGAGGTCGCCGATCGTCATCGTCCCGGAGTCGGCGAGGACGTAGAGCGCCGCGAGCTGGGTGAACCCCAGGCGCATCTCCCCGAGCTGTGACGCGAAGCCGATGACGAGCTCGCGCCAGAGCGCCCGGCCCATCGCGACCCGCTCGGAGATCTGGCGAACGTTCGAGATCCGGGTCCCGGCCGCGAGGACCGTCGCCGACAGGTCCGCTTCGTACCGGCGGGCGATCGTCCGGGCCGGAGGCGGGGGTGTCATCCGGCGCGCGCCGCCGCGCGTCTCGACCGTCATCGGCTGGAGCTCGCGGGCATGGGCATCACCGCGAGGATAGCCCGATGCGCCGGCATGCGTGCAAGTTCGCACACGCCGCGACGCGTGAGCGGGGATTCCTCGCCTACGCTGGGCGAGATGACCACCACTGCCTTCGTCTTCCCCGGCCAGGGCTCGCAGTCGGTCGGCATGGGGGAGGCGCTCGTCGCCGCGTCCCCGGCCGCCGCGGCCGTCTTCGCCGCCGCCGATGCCGCCCTCGACGAGCCGATCAGCCCGATGGCCTTCGGCGGTCCGGCCGAGGATCTGGACCGGACCGAGAACGCCCAGCCAGCCCTCCTCGCGACCTCGATCGCCTATCTCGCCGCCTTGCGGGAGCGCCGAGCCGCCGCCGGCGAGGAGCCGGAGCTCCCCGCGTTCGCCGCCGGCCATTCGATGGGCCAGTACTCCGCTCTCGTCGCCGCCGAGGTCATCTCCCTCGAGGACGGCCTCCGCCTCGTCCGGACCCGCGGCCGGCTCATGCAGTCGTCCGGGGCGGGCCGCGTCGGCGCGATGGCCGCCGTCATCGGCCTGGACGACGCGCGGCTCCCGGAGCTGGTCGCGCGAGCCGGCGAGCACGGACTCTTCGGCGTCGCGAACCGCAATGCGCCGGGCCAGGTGGTCGTCAGCGGCGAGCGCGCCGCCATCGAGGCATCCACCGAGATCGCGAAGGAGCTCGGCGCCCGGAAGGTGATCGTCCTGCCCGTCTCGGTCGCGGCCCATTCGCCGCTGATGGCCGAGGCAGCCGAGCGGATGCGCCAGGCCCTGGGCAGCGTCACGTTCCGCGACCCTGTCACCCCGCTCCTGGCGAACGCCGACGCCCGTCCCATCACGACCGCCGACGGCGCCCGGGCCGAGCTCGTCGACCACCTGACCGCGGGCGTCGACTGGGTACGGGCGGTCGAGCGGATGACCGCCGCCGGCGTGACCACGTTCATCGAGGTCGGGCCCGGCCGGGTCCTGACCGGACTGATCAAGCGGATCGCCCCCGATGCGGAGGCGCTGCCCCTCGACGACCCCACCGCCGGCGACCGGTTCGCACTGCCCTTCGTCGCCGCGACCCCCGCCTGACACAGCGACTGCGAGAAAGGACCTCTCCGAGCGTGCGCAAACCTGATTACGACCGACGGGTCGTCGTCACCGGCCTGGGGGTGATCAGCCCGGTCGGCAACGACGTCGACACCGCCTGGGGCAACCTCATCCGCGGTCGATCCGGCCTGCGCGAGATTACGAAGTTCGACGTCTCGCGGTACGAGGCGAAGGCGGCCGGCGAGGTCGTCGGCTTCGACCCGAGCCAGTGGATGGACCCGAAGGCGGTCCGCCGCAGCGAGACGGCGCTCCACTTCGGCGTGGCGGCCGGCAAGCAGGCCCTCGCCGACTCCGGGTTCGAGATCACCGACGCCAACCGCGAAGAGGTCGGCATCGTCTACGGCTCCGGCGCGGGCGGCCAGCAGCTCATGCTCGATGCCTGGATCGCCCTGCAGGCCAAGGGGCCGCGGAGCGTCCCGCCGACCTTCATCGCGAACGCGCTCGTGGACTCCACGTCGGGGATGCTCGCGATCGAGACGGGGGCGATCGGCCACAACGTCTGCATCGTGTCGGCGTGCGCGACCGGAACCCACAGCGTGGCCGAGGGGGCGGAGGCCATCCGCCGCGGTGACTGCATCGCCGTGATCTCCGGCTCGACGGAGGCGCCGCTGCTCGAGACGGCCCATGCCGGCTTCACGAACATGCGGGGCATGGGGATGCCTCGCGACGGCGAGGCCCTCGAGACCGTGTCGCGGCCGTTCGACAAGACCCGCGACGGCTTCGTCCTGGGCGAAGGCGCCGGCGGCCTGTTCCTCGAGGACCTCGAGCTCGCGAAGGCCCGCGGGGCAAGGATCTACGCGGAGGTCGTCGGCTACGGCTCCGCGGCCGACGGTTGGGACATGATCCAGCCGATCGACGGCGGGACCGGCTCGGCGCGGGCGATGAAGATGGCCCTCGAACGGCGGGGCGTGCCGGCCGACGAGGTCGACCTGATCAACCCCCACGGCACGTCGACGCCACTCGGCGACAAGCGTGAGGCGGAGGCGATCTGGACGGTGTTCGGCGACCGCTCCGCGCGCGACCGGCAGTCCCTGGCGATCAGCGGCACCAAGTCGATGACCGGCCACATGATGGGCGCCGCCGGGGCGTTCGAGGCGTTCGCGACGGTGAAGTCCGTCGCCGAGCAGTGCGTGCCGCCGACGATCAACTACCGCGACTTCGACCCGGACTGCGACCTGTGGGTCGTCACCGAGCCGACGCCCATGGACATCCGGTACGCGCTGAGCAACAACATCGGCCTCGGCGGCCACAACGGGGCGGTCATCTTCAAGCGTTACGACGGGGATTGACGACCTCGCCCCGGCGCGACGAATGCCATGGCGTCCGTACAATCCGCGCGTGCCCGTTCCTGAGGTGACCGTCCGTGCCCGAGGTTGATCCTGCCCGGCGTGCCGTCGTCACCGGCCTTGGCTGCGTGATGCCGATCGGCAACGACTTCCCGACGTACTGGTCGAACCTCGTCGCCGGGGTCACCGGCACGCGGCGGATCCAGAGCTTCGACCCGAGCGCGTTCGAGGTCCAGATCGCCGCGGAGGTCCTCGACTTCGATCCGACCCAGGCGATGGACCTGAAGATGGCCCGGCGCATGACCAGGTTCATCCATTTCGCGATGGCGGCGGGCAAGGAGGCGGTGGCCGACAGCGGGATCGACTTCGCCGCGATGAGCCAGGAGGAGCGGGATCGCGTCGGGGTGGTCGTGAACACCGGCGGCGGCGGGATCGAGGCGATCATCGACGGCACCCACGTCCACGACACCAAGGGGCCGCGGTTCGTCTCCGCGTTCGCGATCCCGGCCCTGTCGGGCTCGATGGGCGCGGCGATGCTGTCGATGGAGTACGGCGTGACCGGCCCGGTGATGACGCAGGTCGCGGCCTGCGCCACCTCGGTCATCGCCTTCCACGACGCGTTGCGGCTGATCCGGAGCGGCGAGTGCGACGTCGTCCTGGCGGGCGGCTCGGAGGCGCCGGTCGTCCCGATGGGCGTCGCGGCCCTGGCCAACATGGGCGCGCTGTCGCGCCGGAACGACGACCCGGCGACCGCGTCGCGGCCCTTCGACGGGACGCGCGACGGCTTCGTCCTCGGCGAAGGCGGCGGGGTCGTGATCGTCGAGTCGCTCGCCCACGCGGAGGCCCGCGGCGCGACGCCGATCGCCGAGGTGATCGGCGGCGCGCTGACGGCCGACGCCTTCCACATCTCCGCTCCTGAGCCCACCGGGCGCGGCCAGGCGCGGGCCATGACGAACGCGCTCCGCAACGCCGACGTCGCGCCCGACGAGATCGACTACATCGTCGCCCACGGCACGGCGACGCCCCTGAACGACGTGACCGAGACCCGGGCGATCAAGACGGCCTACGGCGCGCACGCGAAGAAGGTCGCGATCAGCTCCCCGAAGTCGATGATCGGACACCTGGTGGGGGCGGCCGGCATCGCGTCGGCGCTCGCCGGGCTCGGCGCGATCCGCGACCAGGTGATCCCGCCGACGGCCAACCTCCGGACACCCGACCCGGAGTGCGACCTCGACTACGTGCCCCTGACCGCGCGCAAGGCGAGGATCGACACGGTGGCGATCAACGGCTTCGGGTTCGGCGGCCAGAACGCGGTCGCGATCTTCCGCCGGCTCGGCGCCTGAGGCCGGCGGCTCTGCCCGAGCCGAGGCTCGCCGACGGCGATTCAGTCGCGGAGGCGGCGCCCCTCGAACGCCTCGATCCGCTCCACGAGCTCGTCCCGCCACGGCACGGGCGCCTCCGCCTCGTAGTCGTAGCGGACGATCACGCTCCGGACGGTCGCGACGAGGCGAACGGCACCGGCCTCCGACGCCGTCGTGAGCCGGTGGTCGACCGCCACGCTCGACCGGCCGATCCGCGTCGCCCGGGTCTCGACGACGACCGTCTCGCCGAAGTGGACGGGCGAGCGGAAGGCGACCCCGGCCTCGGCGAGGATCAGACCCTCGGTGCGATCGCCCTCGCGCACGATCGTCTCGCCGGTGACGTCGCTCCACCAGGCGAGTCGCGCCGCCTCGGCGTAGCTCAGGTAGACCGCGTTGTTCACGTGGCCCATCGCGTCGGTGTCGCCGAACCGGACCTCGACCGAGCGGCGGTGGCCGAAGTCGCCGTCGAGGTCGCGCGGGTCGGCCCGACCGTCGAGGGCGATCCGGGATCGGGTGGAGGCGGGTCGCGGCGAGCCCATCGTCAACCCGGCGCCGGCGTGACGGTGAGCGTTCCGACCATGCCGCTCGCGGCGTGGCCGTCGACGGAGCAGCGGACCTCGTAGTCGCCCGGGCGATCGATCCGGAACCGGATCTCCCGCGTCTGGCCGGGCCGGGCGTTGGCCTCGACGTTGGCCAGCCCCTCGACGACCCAGTCGTGGAAGACCGGGTCATCGTTGACGAACCGGACGACGACGAAGCGGCCGGCAGGGACCGTCACGTCCGCCGGGACGAACCGGACGTCGCTCGCCCGGATCTCGACGTGGACGGCCGACGCGTCGATCGCGCGATCCGCGGCGGTCACGGCACCGGCCAGCCCGAGCGACGCGAGCGCGACCGCGACCAGGTACCAGCCGCGACGGAGGGCCGCCACGGGCCCGCGCCGCGGCGGCTTCCGCTCGCCGGCCGGGCGGGCGTCGAACGATCGCAGCCGGAGCGAGTTCGTCACGACCGCGACGGACGACAGGGCCATCGCGCCCGCGGCGAGGGCCGGGTTCAGGACGATCCCGAACGGGACGAGGACGCCCATCGCGACCGGGATCAGGAGCACGTTGTAGGCGAACGCCCAGAACAGGTTCTCGCGAATCACGGTCATCGTCGCCCGCGACAGGGCGATCGCCGCCGGGACCCCGCGCGGGTCGCCGCCGACGAGGGTGATCCCCGCGGCGTCGATCGCGACGTCGGCGCCACTGCCGATCGCGATCCCGATGTCGGCGGCAGCGAGGGCGGGCGCGTCGTTGAGCCCGTCGCCGACCATCGCGACGACGCGCCCGCGGGCGTGGAGCTCGGCGATCGTCGCGGCCTTGCCGTCGGGCAGGACGCCGGCGCGGACCCGGTCCGACGGGATCCCGACCCGGCGGGCGACGTCCTCCGCGACAGCCGCGTGATCGCCCGTCACGAGCCAGACCTCCGCGCCGGCTGCGGTCAGCTCGCGGACCGCGGCCGATGCCTCCGGCTTCAGCGGGTCGCTGATCGCAAGGAGGCCGGCAGGCCGGCCGTCGACCGCGACCCAGACCGGCGTGCGGCCGGAGGCGGCGATCGCAGCTGCCTGTGCCTCCGCGGCCGCGTCGATGCCCGCTCCCCCGCGGCCGATCAGCCGCTCGGTGCCGACGGCGACGCGGCGCCCATCGACGACGCCTTCGACGCCGTGGCCGGCATGGGCGACGAAGCCGGTCACGGGCCGGAAGCCCAGCTCGTCCCGGTTGGCGAGCGTCACGATCGCCGCCCCGAGGGGGTGCTCGCTGCCACGCTCGACCGACGCCGCGAGATCCAGGACCTCCCGAGCCGGCCACGCCCCGAGCGGCTCGAGGGGGTCGGCGATCGGCCGGCCGGCCGTCAGGGTGCCCGTCTTGTCGAACACCACGGTGTCGACCGTGTGCGTCCGCTCCAGCGCCTCGCCGCCCCGGAACAGGATCCCGGCCTCGGCGCCCCGCCCGGTGCCGACCATGATCGCGGTCGGGGTCGCGAGGCCCATCGCGCACGGGCAGGCGACGATCACCACGCCGATGAACGCGGTGAGGGCGAGCGTCAGTCGCGGCTCGCCCCCGAAGGCATACCAGGCGACGAACGTCAGGGTCGCGATGACGAGGACCGCGGGGACGAACGCCTCGCTGACGCGATCGGCGACCCGCTGGATCGGTGCCTTCGAGCCCTGCGCGCGGGCCACGAGCGCGACGATCCGGGCGAGCGCGGTGTCCGCGCCGACCCGTGTGGCGCGCAGCACGACCGATCCGTTCCCGTTGAGGGTCGCCCCGAAGGCCGGATCGCCGGGCCCCTTGTGGATCGGCACCGCCTCGCCGGTGAGCATCGATTCGTCGATCGTCGACTCGCCCTCGACGACCATCCCGTCGACCGGCACCCGGTCACCCGGGCGGACGCGGAGGAGGTCGCCCGGCTGGACGTCCTCGAGCGGCACCACGCGGTCGCCGTCGGCCGCGGCGAGCCGGGCCGTCGTCGCCTGGAGGCTGATCAGCCGCCGCACCGCGCTGCCGGCCCGGGTCTTCGCCCGGGCCTCGAGCCAGCGGCCCAGGAGCACGAGACCGAGGATGATCGTCGAGCTGTCGAAGTACGTCTCGGGATGGAGGCCCGCCTCGTGGACCCACGACGGGTCCAGCGTCACGGCCACGCTGTAGGCCCAGGCCGCGGTCGTGCCGACGACGACGAGCGTGTCCATCGTCGCCCCGCCGTGGCGCGCCGCCCGCCAGGCCGCGGCGTAGAACCGGCGGCCGGCCCAGAGCTGGACGATCGTGGCGGGCACGAGGACGATCCGATTGATCGTCTCCATCGGGATCGACGTCTGGGGCCAGAACATCAGGAGCATGATCCCGACGGCGACCGCGATCGAGACTGCCGCCTCGACCAGGAGCCGGCGGGCTGCGATGGCCCGCTCGCGATCCTCCGCCTCGGCGGCGGCACGGAGCGTCCGCCGGGCGGCGGTCTCCTCCTCGGACGGAGCGGGCTTCAGCTCGTAGCCGGCCGCCTCGATCGTCCGGGCGAGCTCGGCGCGACCGGTGACCCTGGGCAGGTAGCGGATCGTGGCGGTCTCGGTCGCGAGATTCACCGACGCGGACTCGACGCCGTCGCTCTTCCGCAGGAACCGCTCGATCCGGTTGACGCACGAGGCGCAGGTCATCCCCGCGATCGGCAGGTCGACCTCGACCGGCGAGACGCCGGCGGCGCCCGTGGCGGAGGGATCGGCGGCCGAGGCAATGGCGTGCTGCATACTCCCCCCGAGTATACAGGAGGGCTCGGCGGCACTCGAGCCCGGGGCAGGCTCAGTGGCCGGGCGGCACCCAGCGTCCGTCGCGATAGACGTACCAGATCAGGGCCGACTCGCCGGCCAGCTCGCGCGGCCGCACGATCGCCTCGGGATGCTGCTCGCGGAGCTGGTCCTGGAGCTCCGTGGGCGTGCTCGCGCCCGACTCGACGAGGGCCGTCGCAAGCGACCGGAATTCCGCGTCGTCGGTCGGGTTCAGGACGAGCTGTGGTCGCGCTTCGGAGCTTGCCGCCATCTGCATCGCATTCTGTTGCAACGGTGCCGACGCGCTGGTCACGCGCTCGCGCGATCCACCGGCATTTCGGTTGCATGCGCATGACACGACCGTTGCAACGCGGATCGCGATGCGGGCCGGAGCGCCGGACATCGCCGATGATGGGCGTCGATGACCGCAAACCTCGCACCGCCGGACGCCGCTCCTCGCGAGATCCGCGTCGCGTCGGTGGCTGCGCCCTGGGGCCCGGTCCAGCTCGCGATCTCGGCGCGCGGCCTCGTCGGGCTTGCGGTCTTCTCGCCGGAGGAGCCGTTCGTGACCGACGTGGTCCGCCGGACCGGGGCGGAACGGTCACGGGGCGCATCGCCCCTGCTCGATCGCGCGGTCGGCGCGGTCGAGGCCTTCCTCGACGGCCGCCCGGAGGCCCTGGAGGCGGTCCCGCTCGACCTCGTCGTCGGCTCCGACTGGGATCGGGCGGTCCTCGGCGGGGTCCGGCGGATCGGCTGGGGCGAAGCCTCCAGCTACGGCCGGGTCGCGAAGGCGATCGGACGGCGCGGCGCGGCCCGGGCCGTCGGCGGCTCGGTCGGCCGGAACCCGATCGGGCTCGCGATCCCGTGCCACCGGGTGCTCGCCGGCGACGGCTCGATCGGCGGCTACGGCGGCGACTGGTTCGGCAGCCGCGAGACCCTGCTCGACATCAAGCGCGAGCTGCTCGCCCGGGAAGGGATCGCGCTGCCGGTCCGCGATCTCGTCGACTGACGGTGGGGACACCGTGGGCGCCCGGTCTGCCGGCGGCGTGACCCGGCGCGGGCCCGACCCGCTTGGGTACACTCCGCCGAACCGGGCGGGAGAGCAGGAGGCCGGTCGGCGTCACCGTCGGCCCTGAGGAGCAGACGTGACCGAGACGGCGCCGGGCACCGAGCCCGAGGCCAGCCCCGACAGCGCCGCGGCGACCGCCGTGGTCCCCGCGCCCTCCGCCTTCTCGGTCTTCCGGAAGCGCGACTTCCGCCTCCTCTGGTCCGCCCAGCTCGTCTCGACGATCGGCACCGCCCTCACCGACCTCGCCGCGGGCATCCTCGTCTTCCGCGAGACGGGTTCGGCGGCCGCCGTCGGGCTGATGTTCGTCGCCACGGCCGTCCCGACGCTCCTCGTGGGGCTGATCGCGGGGGTCTTCGTCGACCGCTACGACCGCCGCCGGATCATGGTGATCGCGGACCTGCTGCGGGCAGCGATCGTCGTCTCGATCCCGTTCCTGATCCACGTCAACATCGTCCTGCTGTACGTCGCGGTCGCGCTCGTCAGCACGATCTCGCAGTTCTTCAACCCGGCGAACGACGCCGTCCTGCCCGAGGTGGCGACGGACGAGGAGCTGGCCGCAGCCAACTCCTGGATCATGATCAGCTCGTTCGGCTCGACCTCGATCGGGTTTGCCTTGTCGGGCCTCCTCGCGACCGCCTTCGACAACGGCATCAGCGTGGCGTTCTACCTCGACGCCGTGACGTTCCTCGTCTCCGCGGCGCTCATCGCCTTCGTCCGCGTGGGGCAGATCGAGACCGAGGAGGAGACGAGCGTCGGCGTCGTCGTCGCGAACCTGAAGGAGGGCATCGCGACCCTCGTCGGGACGCCCGTCCTGCGCTCGCTGTTCATCTCGGGGGCGCCGGTCTACCTCTCGTTCGGGCTCTGGAACGTGCTGCTGCTGCCGTTCGCGATCGACGCCCTCCACGCCACGGAGTTCGAGTACGGGCTGCAGGAGGGCCTGACCTCCGTCGGCTTCGTCATCGGCTCGCTGCTGATGGCGAAGTACTCCGAGCGGCTGCCCGAAGGGACATGGATCGTCTTCTCGACGATCGCGATGGGCATCGCGGGGATCCTCTACGGGCTCGCGACGTCGGTGGTGGTGGCGATCGTCCTCGTGACGATCTCCGGGTTCTTCAACGCGCCGTCCTCGATCGCCCGACGCGTCCTGCTCCAGCGGAACACGCCGCGAGAGCTCCGCGGCCGGGTCTTCAGCGCCTTCGCCGTCGCCCGCGACGTGATCTTCCTGATCGGGATCAGCCTGGCCGGCCTGGCCGACGTGGTCGACATCCGGCTGCTCGTCATCGTGTCCTCGATCGTCCTCGTCCTGGCGGGCGTGCTCGCGGCGTTCCTGCCGGGTGTCGGCCGGCCGGCCGCCGAATGGCGGCGGGCGCTGGCAACCCTGCGTCGCGCCCAGGTGGCGCCGGCGGCCCCGATCGCGGTCCGACCCGCGACGCTCGCCGACTTCGACCACCTCGCCGGACACCTGCCGGCGCTCGCCCGGATCTCGGCGGAGCAACGATCGGCGCTCCTGTCGGGCGCCACCGTCCGGGAGGTGCCGGCCGGCGCGACGATCGTCAGCGAGGGCGAGGTCGGCGATGCGGCCTACTTCATCCTGGAGGGCCGGACCGTGGCCGGCACGCCGGAGCCCGACGGCGGGTATCGCTCGCTCTCGGCGATGGAGGAGGGCGATTTCTTCGGCGAGATCGCGGCGTTGACGGGGAGCCGGCGCACGGCGAACGTCGTCGCCGAGGAGCCGACGACCGTCGTCGAGGTCCCGGCGGCGTCCCTTCGGGCCCTGATGAGCGTCCCCGAGCTCGGCTCGCTCTTCCTCTCGAAGCTGACCGAGCGGCTGAACCGGACCAACCAGGCCGACCTGCCGCGGTTCTCCGGTGTGGATCAGGCCTCGCTCAAGGACCTGCGGACGCCGCGGCCGTCCGCGGAGGCCCTGCCGAAGTCCTCCTGACCGTCGGCCGGGGTGTGCCGCAGTTGACAACCGGGGCGTGCCGTCCGGCATGGGAGGCCGCTGATCGGCCGCGTAAGGTGGCACTCGACAAGGCGCGAACCGCGGACGACCTCCTGATGGGGTCTCGATGGAGGAACCGGCGATGAAGAAGCTCACGAAGCTCCCGCGAGAGGAGAACACCGGCGACGGGCTGCCCGCGGAGGGCGGCGAAGGCATCACGTGGCGCGTGACGGACGACGACGTCCAGGGTCATGCGAAGAACGCTCCCGACGAGCTGGGTCCGCGGCTGCCGGGCACCGGCGGCGACTACCGGCGACCCACCAGCGGCGGCGAGGTCAGCGACGACGTCGAGGGCCACGGCTCCGGACCGGACGCCGTGGGCCCGCGGCTGCCAGGCACCGGCGGCGACTACCGGCGACCCACCAGCGGTGGCGAGGTCGTCGAGGACGTCGAGGGACATCGCCAGACCTGATCTCTCCTACGCCGGCCCCCATCGGACCCACGCCCCGTCCACCTTGGACGGGGCGCTTCGATTCCCGACCGACCTGGTCGACTGTCGCGCACGCCCGCGTCTGCGCGACGAACGCGCTCGGCGAAGATCCGCGTGGGCGACGCGTCAGGGGCGGTTGGCCGTTGCGGCGAGGATCGTCTTCACCTCGAAGGGGGTGGCCGTCGGGTGGGCCGAGCGGATGCGGGCGGCGAGCCCGGCGATGTGCGGCGCCGCGAAGCTGTTGCCCGTGGCGACGATCCGGCCGCCGTCGCGCCAGGCCACGTCCACGTCGAGCCCGCGCGCGCCGAACTCGACCGGCGGGTGGGGGTTGTAGAACCAGGTGTCGGCCTCCCGGTCGTCGTGGGCGGCCACCGACACGACCGCGGCGAACAGCGACGGGTAGCTCGCGATCGCGACATTGTTCGCGGCACAGACGAGCAAACAGTTCGCGAAGTACGCGCGATCCGCGAGGTCGTGGAGGGTGGCGTACATGGCCTCGCTGCGCGACGACAGGCTGAGGTTCACGACCGACGCACCGCGGCCGATCGCCCAGTCGAGGCCGGCCGCGAAGGCGAGGCCCTTGCCCCGGTTGTCCGAGCCGAGGACCCGGACGCTGACGATCGATGCCCGGGGCGCAATCGAGTGGATGATGCCGGCGCAGGCCGTGCCGTGGCCCACCGCGTCGATCGCCTCGTCCGGCACGACCCGGGTGTCCTCGCCCTCCAGCTCCACCCGGACGCTCTCGGCGAGGGCGCCCTCGAGCGCGGGGTGGCCGCCCTCCACCCCCGAATCGATGACGGCAACCGTCACCCCTGCGCCGTCGCCGGCCCCGAACGCCCAGGCCCGGTCGACCGTCGCGAACGGCGCCACGCGGCGGAGCTCGGCCCGATGGTCGCGGGCGAAGGCCTCGGCCCAGGCGGGCAGCGAGGCGCCGGCCGCCGGCGACAGCGTCGGAGCGTTCGGCTCGGTCATCGCCGGCCGCCGAACCCGCGACCGCCGGAGCCGCGTTCGGCCCGCCGGACGAGCACCGCGAGCAGCTCCCGGACCAGGTCCAGCTGAGCCGGATCGGCCGCCCGCAGCCGGGCGATCTCGTCGGCCAGCGCCCAGAGCGGGTCGTCGCTGCCGGTGTCGAGCGCCAGGGTCGCGTCGCTGACGATCGCGTCGACGTCGCCGGGGTCGCCGCCACCCTCGGCCTCCGAGGCGTCGGCCAGGACCCGTCGCAGGAGCGCCGCGGCATCCCGCTCCACCCGGCTGCTCCGGATCGCGACCGTCGCCTGGCGGGCGAAGGCCCCGGCCAGCTCGAGGTCGTGCAGGTCGAACCCGCCGTCGCCGCGTTTGTCGAGCACCTCCAGAACGCCGAGCACGCCGTCGTCGTCGGCGAGCGGCACGGCGATCAGCGATCGCGGGACGTAGCCCGTCTGCTCCGCCGTCGCCCGGCCGAACCGGGCGTCCGCGGCGACGTCGGCAAGCGCGATGGGCTGACCGGTCGAGTAGACGTAGCCCGCCAGCCCTTCGCCGACCTCGATCGCGAGCCCGACCACCCCCTGGCCCTGCTCGCCGGCCGCGACCTCGAAGACGAGCCGGTCCGTGGACGGGTCGTGCAGGGCGATCGACGCGGCCTCCGCGCCGAAGAGGATGGCCGTCGTCTCGACGATCGAGCGGAGCAGGTCGCCGCCGGTGCCCGGCGTCAGACGGCCCGCCGCCTCGAGCCGCAGCGCGGCTGCCCGCAGCGCCACGCGGAGGTGCTCGTCGTCGGCCCCGGAGGGCGGCCTCGGATCGGTCACCGCTCGATCGTGCCGGCCAGTCGGCCCGCATCGAGGACCACGAGCTCGTCGCGCTCGATCCGGACGAGGCCCTGGTCGGCGAGGTCGGCGAGGAGCCGGTTCACCGACTGGCGCGATCCCCCGATCATCCCCGCCAGCTCGGATTGCGTGTAGGGCCAGGGGATCCGGATCGCGCCGCTGGCGTCCTCGGACCCGCCGCTCCGGGCGAGCCGGGTGATCCGGGACGCGAGCCGGCCGGGCAGGTCGAGGAAATGGAGGTCCTCGACGTGGCCCGTCAGCCGCCGGATCTCCGCGGCGAGCGAGGCGAGGAGCGCGCGCCGGAGGCCCGCATCGCTGTCGATCAGGGAGAGGAACGCGTCGCGGTGGAGGACGAGGGTCTCGGTCGCCTCGACGGCGACGATCGTCGCGGAGTGCGGCGCGCCGTCGAGGATCGCGAGCTCGCCGAAGAACTCGCCCGGCCCGAGAATCGCCACGATCGCCGGCTCGGCACCCTCGTCGCTCGGCAGGACGACCTTCACGGACCCCGAGGCGAGGACGAAGAGCGCGTCGCCCGGATCGCCCTGGTGGAAGATCGTCTCGCCGCGACGGAAGCGACGGACACGGAGCACGTGCACCAGCGCGGCGATCGCGTCATCGTCGGCGGCGCCGAACAACCCGCATCGTCGAAGGGCGGCGGCTGCCACCCGGTCGTCGCCCGGTGTCATCCCCGACGAGATCCTCCGCGAGCCCCCACCGTCCCCGTTCTCATCCTACGTGGCCCGTCACGGCGGGGGGTCGGATGGCTCGGGATCGGGCGACGGAGCTGGCGGCCGATCGATCAGGCGCGAGCGACGGGCCGCATCGGGTAGAGGCCGACGACCACCGGGCTGCGCGGGTCCATCGAGAGCTCGTAGCCGATCTCGCCGCCGCGGAGCAGCTCGCCGAGGAGGAGCCCCTCGCGGCGCGGCAGGCCCACGAAGATGCGGCCGGACGAGAGGTCGACGGCGGTCATGTCGTCCTCGCCGCCATCGATGCCGAAGCGGCGTCGGAGCTCGTGCATGGGCACGTAGGGCCGGCTCTTGATGAACCGGCGGAGCTGGGGCGCGGTGCAGCCGGCGGGCCCGTTCGCGGCGTGCCCGTTCAGGCCGTTCGCGCCCGGCGGGCCGTGGCCCTCCGCGCCGTTCGGCCCGGAGCCGTTGGGCTCCGCGTCGTTCGCTCCGTTCGGGGCGTGGCCGTCGTGGTGAACGTCCTGGCGATCGTCGTGGGCGCTCGGGGGGCCGCCGGCGTGCGCGCCGCCGTCGGCGGGGACGGGGAGCGGCGCGCCGGACACCGCGGCGGCCTGGTCATGCAGGCGATCGACCGGTGCGCCCGGGAAGGTCGGCGGGGCAGGTGCGACGAACGGCGCGGCGGCCTGCCGGGCGCCGTTCGGGCGGTCGCGGCCGGGATCGGCCGGGCGCGCGTGCCCGTTCGAGCGGTGCGGCCTGCCGCCGTGATGTCGCCGGCTCATCGGCGTCGGGCAACGAGCCGGACCGCCGGCACGTCGGTTGGAGCGGCGGCGCCGGAGCGCCGCGGAACGGTCGGAATCATCGGTACTGAGCGTAGGGGGGACCTGACCGGTCCACCGTCACCCGATGATACCCCGGCCCTCGCGCCCTGACCGGGGCGTTACCGAGCCTGCGGTGCCAGCCCGCTCACGACCCGGAGCTCGCGGGGCTGGTTGTTCAGCACGATCGGTCCATCCGGGCCGCACACCACGATGTCCTCGATCCGGGCGCCATAGCGCCCGGCCAGGTAGATCCCGGGCTCGATGCTGAACGCCATCCCCTCCCCGAGCGGCTCGGCGTTGCCCTCGACGAGGTACGGCTCCTCGTGGGTCTCGAGCCCGATCCCGTGGCCCGTGCGATGGATGAACTGCTCGCCGTAGCCCTCGCCGTCGATGACGTCGCGGGCCGTCCGGTCGATCGCCTCCGCGGCGATCCCGGGCCGGACCGCGCGGGTCGCGGCCTGCTGGGCCGCGTGCAGGACGCCGAACAGGTGGCGGTACTCCTCGCTCGGACCGTTCGCGTCGTCGCCGCCGGTGACCCAGAACGTCCGCGTCGTGTCGCTCGCATAGCCGCCGAGCAGGCCGCCGATGTCGAGGACGATCGGCTCGCCCGCCTGGATGACCCGCTCGGACGCCTCGTGATGCGGCGAGGCGGAGTTCGGACCGGATGCGACGATCGCGAACTCGGCAAGCTCGTGGCCCTCGGCGCGAAGCCGCTCGCGGACCTCCTCGGCGACGTCCGCCTCCGTCCGCCCGACGAGCTCGCCGGACGCGATCTGGTCGACGACCCGATCCGCGGCGGCCCCTGCGAGGCGGAGCAGCTCGATCTCGTCGGGGTCCTTGACCATCCGGATCCGGCGCAGGACCTGGACGACGGAGCCCCACGCCGCCGTCGGCAGCTCCGCCTGGAGCCGCAGGAGGTGATAGGCGATGAGCCGATCCGAGACCGCGATCCGCGGCCGATCGCTCCGGCCGGCGTCCGCCACCAGCCCGGCGACCATCCCGTGCGGGTTCTCCGTCTCCGACCAGGTCCGGATCGGCACCGGGATCCGGAGGCCCGCCTCGGCCGCCGGCTCCTCGAGCCGTGGCACGATCAACGTGGGCTCGCCTCCGGCGGGGATCACGAGCATCGTCAGCCGCTCGAGCGGCATCGCCCGGTAGCCGGTCAGGTAGTCGAGGTCCGGCCCCACGCCGATCAGGAGCGCGTCGAACCCGTCGGCGGCACCGGATTCCGCGAGCCGCCGGAGCCGCTCCGCGTAGCGACCGGCCGGGATCGTGGGCCGGGCGG
>DATBGP010000282.1:0-3060 GCA_036557925.1 Candidatus Limnocylindrales bacterium
TGTGGGTGTGGGGCGCGGCCCGGGCGACCGGCGCCGCCGTCCTCCTCCGGATCGAGGACCACGACCGCCAGCGATCCCGGCCGGCCTACGACGCGGCGATCCTCGAGGACCTGGCCTGGCTCGGGTTCGTCGCCGACGCCGGGCCGGTCCGGCAGACGGACGCCGATGCCGTGGCGGCGTACGGCGAAGCGATCGAGGGGCTGGCCGCGCGCGACCTCGTGTATCGCTGCGGCTGCAGCCGGGCGACGTTCGCGGCATGGGCGCGGGAGCACGGTCGCGACTGGACGGGCCCGGGCTGTCCGGGGGCATGCCGGACGCGGACGCTCCCCGGTGACGAGACCGCGAGCCTGCGGGTGGCCCTCGGCGCGGGCACGGAGTCCTTCGACGACCTGCTCGTCGGACCCCAGACGGCGGAGCCGGCGGCGACCGGCGACCTCGTCGTCCGCGACCGATCCGGCAACTGGACGTACGGCTTCGCCGTGGTCGTCGACGACCTCCGCCACGGGATCGACCTCGTGGTGCGCGGCGAGGACCTCCTGCCGGACACGGCCCGCCAGATCCGGCTCGGCCGGCTGCTCGGCCGGGCGGATCCGCCGCGGTTCCTCCATCACCCGCTGATCCGGAAGCCGTCGGGCGCGAAGCTCTCGAAGTCCGACGGCGACTCGGGCGTCCGCGACCTCCGAGCCGCCGGCTGGTCACCGGACGCGGTGCGAGCCGAGGCGGCGCGCCGCGGGACGGTGGGCGACGTGATCGTGGGCGTTCGCGATGCCTAGCCACGGCGGCTCGGACGGCCAGGCGCAACCCAGCTGCGGGTCGGTCGAGCGCGGCCAGCGCTCCGTTCGCTCGGGACCGACGAGGTACGCATCGCCGGTCGGATCGATCCACAGCTCCTGGTCGCCGTTCCGATAGCCGGTGTCCGTCGCGGTCGGCGGCCTGGTGGCGTTCGCGCTGAACGTGGAGTGCTCCCACTGCGACATCACCTTCATCGGATCCCGGAAGAACAGCTGCCCGTCCACGGTCAGCCAGATCGCCTGCTCGTGGCCGCAATGGGCGGGCCCCGGAAACGAGGCGATCGTCCCGGTCGGAACGCGGTGGCCCGCGGCGTCGCTCCAGATCGTCATCGGGAACGTGAGGGGCGTCGACGGATCGAACTCCGAGGCGTCGCACGACCGTAGGCCCATGACCGCCCAGCCCGTCCCGTACAGCGACGTGTCCGAGAGGATGACGATCGTCTTCGTGCGGCCGTCGACCGCGTAGGCGAACTCCGCCCAGTGCGGCTCGCGTTGCCGGAGCTCGAACCCGATGGCCGGGAGCGTGGCGTAGGGATTGCCCGGCCCGAGGAACGCGTTGATCGCCTCCTCCGGCGTGGGTCCGTAGGTCTCCACGGAGCCGGTGTCCGGGATCTCGCCGCCGAGGCCCATCACCGGCCCGTCGCAGTCCAGCTGCCCGGCGAGATCCGCCGCCCAGGCCGGGGCGGGCTCCGGGGTCGTCGCGGCCGACCCTGAGGCCGAGGGCTCGGCGAACGCGGCCGGATCCGGCGATGCCGGCCCGCCGACGCCGGCGATCGATCCCCGACCGAACAGCAGCGCGCCGACGCCGACGAGCGCCACCATGGCTGCCGCGGCGGCGACCAGGGATCGCGCCCGACCGCCTCCGCGATCCGGCAGCGTGTCGACGCGGTCGAGCGCGTCGCGGACGTCCGCGGCGGTCGTGCGCCCACGATCCGCGATCCAGTCCATGAGCTCGGCTTCGAACGGATCGCGCGGATCGGTCATCGCCGATCCTCCGCGTCGTAGGCCGCTCGCAGGCGCGCCAGCGCGTGGTGCACGCGCGACTTCACCGTCCCGGCGGGGATGCCAAGGTGCTCGGCGGTCTCCGCCACCGGCAGGCCCCAGAAGTGGTGGAGCGTCAGGATCAGCCGATCCTTCTCGTCCAATCGATCGAAGGCCCGGCCGAGCTGGCGGTGTGCGAGGCGCCGATCGAGGTCCTCGGCGTCCGCCGCGAGCTCGACGTCCAGCTCGACGACGCGGACGCCACGGGCCGAGCGCATCGCCGCGCGCGTGACGTGGCGACGGAACCAGGCGGGGAACGCCTCAGGGCTCCGCAACCCGTCGAGGCCGCGCCACGCGGAGAGGAGCGCGTCCTGAACCGCATCGGCGGCATCGGCCGGCGTTCGGGCGAGGATCCGCGCCGCGCCGATCGCGCCGGCCAGCTCCGGCTCGACGAGCTCGGCGAAGGCACGCCGGTCTCCGCGACGGGCCGCTTCGACGAGGCCGGCCGCTCGTCCCTTGCCGGTGATGGGCTCCGACGCCGAGGTGTCCAGGGCCGCCTCCATACCCTTCAGTGGCGACTGGTGGACGTTCGGTTCAATCGTCCTGTTCCGGTCCGAGCGTCAGTCGTCGGCCGGGTCGCTCCGGTCCTGGATCTCCCACGCGTGGTCGAGGGCGTGCCAGGCGATCCGGTGGGCGGCGTATCGCGCGGGCCAGCGCCGGCCGGCCAGCGGCTCGCCGTCGCGAGCGTCGCGGAGGACCTCGAGCATCGCGTCCCGCATCGCATGGACGGCCGCCCGATCGTCCTGCTCGAACGCCTTCACCCCGGCCCCGATCTCGTGCGCGTACGCCCGATCGGCCTCCATCACGTGGCCGACGACCTTCGACGTGTTTCGGCCGCCGCCGCGCGGCCCTTTCCGAAGCTCCTCGGGCGCGCCCGCCGCCACCCGGTCGAACAAGTCCCAGGCCGCCGCGACGAGGCCGGCCAGCCGCGCCGCGCCATCGGCGTCGAGAGGTCTGGCATCCTGGCCGGACGGGAGACTCGGGACGCCGAACTCCGTCCCGGCCGAGCCGTCGCGGCGCTCCACGACCTCGAGGTCCTCGACGCCGATCGTGGCGGCGAACCGCCGATGCTCGGCGTCGGCGATCTCGGCATACCGCGGTGCGTAGGCCGCGAGGGCCTCGAGCGCGAGCGCTTCCGTCTTGCCGGACCGGCTCCAGCCGGGCCAGTCCGCGGCCGTCGCAAACGTCTTCTTCGGCGTGTGTTCGATGGTGACGACGATCCGGTTCG
>DATBGP010000283.1:0-3765 GCA_036557925.1 Candidatus Limnocylindrales bacterium
CGCGCCCCGAAGCGCCAGGGCGGCTAGTCGTCGGGCCGTCGACGACGTTGCGTCGGGCGCTCCTTGCGTCGTCCGGGCGTGACCGAGCATCGATCTCCGGCCGATCGCGCCGGGCCGGGCGACGTCTGTCGCATCGGACGCACGGGCCGTCGCTCGACCGCCCGAACGTTCGACGCGGCGTGCACCGGGCGGAACATGATCGGGCGGCCAGCCGATCGGGCGGGCGAGGGGCGTAACCGTCGGAGCGGGCGGGAACCCGCGTAGACTCCGAATCGCCGATTCTGCCGAGGATCAGCGCTCGGAGGGTTGCCCATGTACCAGTGGCTCGTGTTCGTCCACCTGGTCGGACTCGTCCTGTTCCTGCTCATGCACGGCGTCTCGATGTGGACCGCGTTCGGCGTCCGGCGCGACCCGCGGCCCGAGTCGGCACGGCTGCTCCTTGGACTCTCGATGCGGGCGAACCAGGCGATGTACCTGGGCCTGCTGCTCCTCGCGATCGGCGGACTGGGCGCGGCCTGGAACGCGAACCTCCTCGTCGCCGGTTGGGTCGTCGCGTCCTACGTCGTGCTCGTGATCGTCATGGTCGGGATGTACGCGATGGGCGCGTCCTTCTACTACCCGCTCCGGGAAGCCGTCATGCCGAAGGACGGCGGGCCCTCGACGATCGACGCCGGCGAGCTGGCCCGGCGTGTCGACAACCGCCGGCCGGAAGGCCTCGCGATCGTCGGGCTCGGCGGGCTGGTGATCCTCGTCTGGCTGATGACCCTGAAGCCGTTCTGACGGCCGGGGCTACTCGCCGCTGACGAGCCGCAGCCGCGGGCCGTCCTCGGGCTCGTCGCGGGCGACCGCGGGCTCCGGGCCGACGGCAGCCAGCCCCTCGCCCTCGGCGAGCATCGCCTCGAGCGCCGCCGCGCCGACGGGCCGGGCGAACAGGAACCCCTGGCCGAAGCGACAGCCGAGGTCCGTGAGCCAGCGCGCCTGCTCGGCGTGCTCGATGCCCTCGGCAATGACCTCCAGGTCCAGCGTCCGGCCGAGGTCGATGACGGCGCGGGCGATCGGCGAGGCCGCGGCACCGGTGGACGAGACGAAGGTCCGATCGATCTTCAGGATGTCGATCGGGAACCGCTCGAGGTAGCTCAGCGACGAGTAGCCGGTCCCGAAGTCGTCGATCGCGAGGTGGACACCGAGCTCGCGGAGGGCGGCGAGGCGGTCGATCGTCGCGGCCGTCCGCCGCATCAGCCCGCTCTCGGTGATCTCCAGCATCAGGCTGGCCGGTGGCAGTCCCGTCTCGTCGAGGACGCCTCGGACCGTCGCCACGATGTCGTGCTCCCGGAACTGGCGGGCCGAGAGGTTCACGCTGATCCGCAGGCCGGGGCGCTCCAGGCGGATCTGCCAGTCACGGGCCTGGCGGCAGGCCTCGCGGAGGATCCAGCGGCCGATCGGAACGATGTCGCCGGTCTCCTCGGCCAGGTCGATCCAGTCGCCGGGCATCAGGACCGGACCCTCCGGCGGCTGCCAGCGGACCAGCGCCTCGACCGCGACGATGTCGCCCGACGCGAGGTCGACGATCGGCTGGTAGTCGAGCCGCAGCTCGTCGCGCTGCTCGACCCCGCGGAGACGTTCGGCGCGGGCCGCCCGTTCGGCCGCGCCGTCTCGAAGACCCGGCCGGAAGATCTCGGCGCCGCCGCGCGCGGACTGCTTCGCGGCGTACATCGCGACGTCCGCGTTCCGCAGCAGGTCCTCGGCGGACTCCGGACCGGAGCCGAGCGCCACGCCGATGCTCGCGGCGATCCGGATCGGCGCCGGCTCGAAGGGCAGCGGCTGTCGGAATGAGTCGGCGATCCGCGTCGCAACGGCCAGGGCATCCGCCTCGCCGGCCACGTCCTCGAGCAGGACCGCGAACTCGTCGCCGCCCAGCCGGGCGGCCGTGTCGACCGGCCGGAGGACGCTCGTGAGGCGGGTCGCGACGGCGGCCAGGACCTCGTCGCCCCGGGCATGGCCGTGGTTGTCGTTCAGGGTCTTGAAGTCGTCGAGGTCGATGAAGAGCAGGGCGAGCTGGCTGCCCTGCTCGGATCGCCGGCTCCGCTCCACCGCGTGCTCCACCCGGTCGCGGAACAGGACCCGGTTGGCGAGGCCGGTCAGCCCGTCGTGAAGGGCCTGGTGGCGGATCTCGTCGTAGAGCCGGGCATTCTCGAGGGCCATCGCGGCCTCGCCCGCGAGCATCGTCGCGAGCTCCACGGCGCGGTCGCCGAACGCCCGCTTCCGGGCCGCGGTGACCTCGATGAGCCCGATCGTGCGGCCCGCCGCGACGAGCGGCACCATGGCCATCGAGCGGTGGCCGATCGAGGCGAGGTAGCGGACCTCTGCGGCATCCGCGGTCGGGTCGTCGACGTCGATCAGCACGGCCTGCTGTCGCTCCAGGACGTCGCGGGTCGCCGGGAAGTCGGCGACGGCGTACGTCTCGTTCAGCGCCCCGCGTCGCTCGGGAGGCTCGTAGCCGAGGGTCAGAACCCGGTTCGTCGCCCGATCCCAGTAGCTGAGGGCGCAGTCGTCCGCGCCGACCGCGCGGGCGATGTGGACCGCGATCCGGTCGCCGACGAGCCGCGGATCCAGCGACTGGGCGAGGTCGCCCGACATCGCGACGACGCTCCGGAGGTCCGCCGCCTGGTCCTTCAGCCGGCGACTCACCTCCCAGAGGAACAGGATGAGGAACGTATAGCCGAGGACGAGGGTCACGAAGGCGAAGGCCGACTCGGCGGTCGCAGGCAGGCGGCTGGCATCCGGCAGCGCCGCGCCGGCGACAAGACTCCACGCGGCGACCGCGCCGCTCGCGACGAGCAGCCGGGCCACGACCCGGCTCGCGACGATCGGCGTGACGATGACGGCGGGCAGGAGCGACGCGATGGCCATCGCGGTCGCCATCGAGGGCTGGAGGGTCGAGGCGAGCGCGATGAGGACGAGCGTGAGGGCCGAGATCCGGGCGATCGTCGTCTCCCGGTTCGGGCCGTTCAGGCCCTTGACCCGCGTCGCGACCCAGATGCCGTAGGCCAGCGCGGTCGAGCCGAGGAGGACGGCCCGGGGCTCGCGATAGGCGATCCCGGCGAGGATCTCGAAGCTGCCGATCCCGATCGCGGCGATGCCAATCATCCGGACCAGCCCGACGAGGATGGAGGCGCTCGCGGCGGACGCGGTCGAGCCGGGATCGGCGGGCGCCACGAGACGATTGGGCGGAGAGACGCTCATCGCGGGCAAGGCTCGCATCGACGGTCCCGGTCGCGGCATCCCCCGATCGCCGCCGGACGGCCGCCGATCGGGGGGTCGCCTACACTCGGCCGGTGAGCGTCCCGGCCCGGATTCCCGCTGCCTCGTCGCGCCGTCTCCTGCCATGAAGCTCGCCCACGTCCGCGAGCGGCATGCCCCGGCGGGCGCCCCATGGCGGCTCGCGGCGGCGCTGGGCCACGGGGCCGAACCGCACCGCTGGATCGACCTCGAGGTGGCGCGTCGCCGGGCGGTGGCCGCCACCCCCGAGCTCGCCCACGATCGCGTCCTCCACCGCCAGCCCGTGACGACGCTGGACGACCATCTCGGCCGGGGGCTGCGGATCGAGGCCCTCGGGGAGCTCGTCGACGGGTTCGCGCCGCGCGACGAGGACGACGTGGCGGTTCTCGAAGGTTCCGATCTCGTCTTCGGCCCGCCGGTCCTCCACCCGCCGAGCCTGCGCGAC
Source organism: Candidatus Limnocylindrales bacterium (assembly GCA_036557925.1). Classification (GTDB taxonomy): domain Bacteria; phylum Chloroflexota; class Limnocylindria; order Limnocylindrales; family CSP1-4; genus CF-46. Next base: position 3,725 of record DATBGP010000283.1, read on the forward strand.
TTCTACGCGTTCGAGGTCCACGTCCGGACGATGTGGGAGCG
>DATBGP010000284.1:0-6743 GCA_036557925.1 Candidatus Limnocylindrales bacterium
CCGCGGCTGGTTCTGGACGTCGCCGAGCAGGATGATCGCGTCGCAGTGCCGCGTCTCGAGGACGGTCGTGAGCGCGAGGGCCTCGTCCGCCCGGCCGTGGGCCTGGCCGAGGACCACGTTGTAGCCGTGCGACACCGCCTCGACCGAGAGCGCCTCGACCGCGCCGGCGAAGAACGGGTCCGTGATGTCCCGGACCACCGCCCCGAGGAGCATCGTCGAGGCGCCGCGCAGGCCCCGGGCAAGGGGGTTCGGCCGGTAGCCCAGCTCGCGCGCCGCGAGGATCACTCGCGCGCGGGTCTCGGGCGCGATCGGGACGCGGGTGGGGGCGTCGTTCAGGACCCGCGAGACGGTGCTCTGGGAGACCCCCGCCATCGCCGCGATGTCGCGCATCCGCGTGACCTTGCGGCGTCCGTCGCCATCGGTTGCGGGGTCGCCTTCCGGAGCGGTGGGCTCGTCCACGGTCGCCACGCCCGAAGCCTAGCACGGCGCGTTGCGGGCAAACGATTGCACCAGCGTGGGCGACGGGCGCCGGCGCCCAGCGGCCGATGCCGGTCAGGCGACCGGGGCGACCTCGCTTCCGAGGGCCCGGTCGCGGATCGCCTTCAGCCGCTTCATCACGCTGTCCTCGTCCCGGCCGAAGAGATCGTGGAGCCGGACGTACTCGGCGTAGAGATCGTCGTAGACGGCCCGCGTCGTGGGGTCCGGGCGATACGACTCGTCCTTCAACCGGGCCATCGCCGCCGTCGCGTCGGCGATCGTCTCGTGGCCACCCGCGCCGGCACCCGCCGCGACCGCCCCGAACATCGCCGATCCGAGAGCCGGGGTCTGGACCGAGCCGGCCACGTGGAACTTGCGACCCGTGACATCGGCGTAGATCTGCATGAGCAGCCGGTTCCGCTCGGGCAGCCCGCCGCAGGCGACGACCTCGTCCACCGCGACGCCGGCAGCCTCGAACGAGTCGATGATCAGGCGAGTCCCGAACGCTGTCGCCTCGATGAGCGCCCGGTAGATCTCCGGCGCCCGGGTCGCCAGGGTCGCGCCGACGAGGAGACCCGTCAGGTCCGCGTCGACGAGAATCGACCGGTTGCCGTTCCACCAGTCGAGGGCGAGCAGCCCGGACTCGCCGGGCCGGAGCCGGGTCGCCGCTCGCTCGAGCGCCCGGTGGACGTCGATCCCGCCGGCGGCCGCGCGGGCGTGCCACTCGGGCGGCACGGCGTGGTCGACGAACCAGGCGAAGATGTCGCCGACGCCGGACTGGCCCGCCTCGAACCCGAACTGGCCCGGCAGGATCCCGTCCTCGACCACGCCACACATCCCCTCGACGATCGCGGGCCGGTCGCCCAGCACCAGGTGGCAGGTGCTCGTGCCCATCACCGCCACCATCCGGCCGGGTCCCGTGACGCTCGACGCGGGCACCGAGACGTGGGCGTCGACGTTCGCCACCGCGACGGGCGTCCCGGCCCGGAGGCCGGTCCATGCCGCCGCCGCCGCGCTGAGCGTCCCTGCTGCCTCGCCGATCGGCGTGATCGTCCGCGAGAGCTTGTCGTCCACCACCGTGGCGAGACGCGGATCGAGCGCGCCGAAGTAGCCCGCGTCCGGGAACCCTTCGGCCTTCGACCACAGGGCCTTGTAGCCGGCCGTGCAGCTGTTCCGGGTCTCGACCCCGGTGAGCTGCCAGACGACCCAGTCCGCGGCCTCGATCAGGCGGTCCGCGGCGTCGTAGATCCGGGGCGCCTCCTCGAGGATCTGGAGGGTCTTGCTGAAGAACCACTCCGACGAGATCTTCCCGCCGTAGCGCGGGAGCCAGTCCTCGCCGCGCTCGCGGGCGATCGCGTTGATCCGGTCGGCCTGGGGCTGCGCCGCGTGGTGCTTCCAGAGCTTCACCCACGCGTGCGGCTCCCGGCGGAGCTCGGGGATCGTGCAGAGCGGCGTCCCGTCGCGGGTCACGGGCAGCATCGTGCAGGCCGTGAAGTCGATCCCGATGCCGATGACGTCGGCCGGATCGACGCCGGACTGGGCGAGGACCGCCGGGACGGCGTGCTGGAACGTCCGGACGTAGTCGAGCGGGTCCTGGAGCGCCCAGTCGGGGCCGAGCCGGACGTCCTCATCGGGCTTCGGCAGCCGCTCGTCGATCACGCCGTGGCTGTAGGGGTGGACCGCGGTCGCGAGCTCCCGGCCGGTGGCGACGTCGACGAGCAGCGCGCGGCCCGATTCCGTGCCGAAGTCGATCCCGATCGCGCACTTCATGACGGCCGCCAGTATGCCGCATGCAATCGAGTGCACGCATCCGAATTTCGGCGCCGGCGAGCGGTCCGGGCGCGGCTCGGGCGGGTCAGACCTCGCTGGGCCGGGCCGACCCCGGTTCGACCGCCGGCGGTGCCCGGCGCTGGGCCGCGGCCGCATCCCCGGCGGCCGGCGACGTCGCCGCCGCGGTGGCCGACAGCGCGTCCATGTCGCAGAGGTGGATGAACGTGTGCCACGTGCGCAGGATGATCGCGACGATCGGCACGATGAGGACCATCCCGATCAGCCCCCCGATCGCGGCCCCGGCCGGAGCGGCGAGCAGCACGACCGCGGGGTGGACGCTGACCGTCCTGCCGTAGACCAGCGGCGCGACGATGTTCCCCTGGACGATGTTGAAGACGAGGGTGAAGATCGCCATCAGGACGATATCGGCGGTCGAGCCGACGGCCACCGCCACCAGGAACCCGATGAACGTCACGATCGCCGAGCCGATGTAGGGAATGAACCCGCCGAAGAACATCAGGACCGAGATCGGGAAGGCGAGCGGCAGCCCGAGCAGCACCATCGTGATCCACTGGAGCGCCGCGCCCGCGAGCGACACGATCGCGGTGCCGACCATGGAGCCGTTGAGGATCGAGACGGCGGTGACGCCCATCGAGTCGACCCGCTCCCGGCGGTCGATCGGAACGCGGGTCAGGAAGGCCGCCCACCAGCCCCGCCCGTCGCGCAGGAAGTAGAACGTCAGCAGCAGCGCGATCACGAGGGCGAGCACGACGCCCGCGAGTCCGCCGGTCAGCGCCGCGAAGGCCCCGACGATCCCGGTGCCGAACGCCTGGACGATGTCGACCGGAGTGGTGCCGAGGTGGAGGTTCGCCGCCCCGAGCGACGTCTCGTCGACGATCTCGGGCAGGGACCGCAGGAGCGTCGCGATCGTCAGGATGACGACGACCACGGTGACCACCACGCTCACGGCCGTGACCGTCAGCGAGCCCATCGTCCGATCGATCCCGCGCCGTTCCAGCGCGTCGACCGCGGTCTTCAGCACGCACGCGAGGAGGAGGGCGAGGATCACCGGCAGGCTGAGGATCGGGATGAGGATCAGTTGGGAGAAGACCCAGAAGAGGCCCAGCACGATCAGGGCTCGCCAGCTGAACTGCCCGAGCCGGTCGAGCCAGAGCGGGACCATGCCGCCCGGCACCCGGCGCCGCGGTCCGGTCCCCAGCACCTCGACGACGGCCGGCGCGAACGCCGAGATCGTCGCCAGGACGGGGACGGCCGCGAACATCCCGACGAGGCCGAAGAGCACGCCCGCGGCGGGGATGGCGATCAGGGCGACGGCCGGACTGACCCGAACGGCTTCGCGGGCGACCCGTGGCGCGAGCCAGCGCCGCTCGGCGACCTTGACCGCGACGATGCCGGCGATGAGCAGCGCCATCGGAAGGGTCCCGCGGGTCGCCAGCGTCACGGTCGCGAGGACGCCGGCCGTGACGAGGCCGCCCAGGTACGGGACGAAGCCGCCGATGAACACGAGAACCGCGAGCGGTCCCGCCAGCGGGACGCCGAGGATCAGGAGGAACACGACCGTGGTGAGCGCGTCGGTCACGGCCATCACCGCCGTGCGGCGGAGATAGCCGCCGACCTCGGCCAGGGCGACCGTCGCCCGATTCGTGAGCGCCTCGGCCTGCCAGTCCTTCAGGTTGCCCGTGGCGTTGAACCACGCCCGGTCGCCATCCTCGAGCAGGTAGAAGGTCAGGAAGCCGCCGAGGATGAGAATCGTCGTGAAGCTCGCGATCGGACCGACCATCTGGGAGAGGTTCGCGAGGATCCAGGCCTGGAGGTTGGCGATGGCCTGGTTGACCACGTCGAACACCTCGGGCGGCGCGCCGGCCGAGGTCAGCCAGTCGGTCAGGACGGCAATGCCGGCGCGCATCGTCCGGATGATCTCGGCGATGAACGGCACGAGCGCCACGATGATGAAGACGAGGGCGACGACGACGAGGAGGACGGCGACCACGCTGGCCGCCGCCGCCGCGCGGCCGCGCGGCCAGCCACGGTGGTTCCGGAGGCGGGTTGCGATCGGCGCCACGGACGCCGCGACGGTCAGCCCGACGAGGATCGAGCCGGTCACGGTGGACAGGTAGGCCGCGAACAGGCCGATGACGAGGAGCAGCGCGAGCGTCACCAGCACGCGCCAGCCCACGGCCGTCAGGCGCTGGAGCCAGCTCGGGATGACGACGCTGCCGGCGGTCGCGGCGTCACCGGGCGCCGGGACGGGCTGCGAGCTCGGATCGACGGACATGCCCACCTCTCGGAGCGCCGGCGGCGGTCTGGACCCGCCCATCATCGGCACCCGGCGCAAGTGCCGCCAGCGTGAGCACCGGTCGGAATTGAAGGAGCGACGCAGGGGGAAATAGCGAGCCGTCGTGATGTGCGGAACCGGGTGTTCAGCCCAACGTGGTGGATGTCAAGAGGGACGACGTCACGACCCCGGAGCCACAGGATGAACACCGAGACCTCCCAGCTGCTGATCCGCCTGCGGATCGAAGAGAGCCTCCGCCAGGCGGAGGCCGAACGCCTCGCCCGCGACGCGAAGGCGTCGATGCCGTCGCCGTCCCGACGCCGAGGCTTCCCGCACCTCGGGCCGATCCTCGTCCGCCTGCCGTGGCGGACGGGTCACGCCTGAGGACGGCTACCGACAAACGTCCATTGGGACCGGGGATGCGAGCGCCGATCATCGAGGCCATGGCGTCTCGTGTCTCCAGTCCCGTCCTGATCGGCCGTGCCCGCGAGCTGGACCGGCTGGCGGCCACGCTCGGCGTGGCCGCCGAGGGGCGCAGCAACGCGGTGGTCGTCGCCGGCGAGGCCGGCATCGGCAAGACCCGGCTCGTCTCGGACTTCGCCGACGGCGCCCGGGCCGAGGGCGCGACGGTCCTCGTCGGCGGCTGCATCGACCTCGGCGAGGGTGCGGTGCCGTACGCCCCGGTCATCGAGGCGTTCCGGGGCTTCGTCCGCCACGCCGATGCCCGCCAGATCGACGACGTCTTCGGGCCGAACCGCGGCGAGCTCTCGCGGCTGATCCCGGACCTGGGCCCGGCCGGCGCGGGTCCCGAGATCCGCCTGAGCGTCGGCACCGGCCAGGGGCGCCTGTTCGAGCTCGTCCTCGGGGTCCTCGACCGGATGTCGCGGGCGGCGCCGGTCGTCTTCATCGTGGAGGACCTGCACTGGTCGGACCGCTCGACCCGCGACCTCCTCGGCTTCCTCGTCCGGAACCTCCGCGACGCCCGGGTCGCCCTCGTCCTGACCTATCGATCGGACGAGCTCCACCGGCGCCACCCGCTGCTCCCGTTCGTCGCCGAGCTCGACCGGACCGGCATCGTCGACCGCGTCCTCCTCACGCCGTTCGACGCCCGCGAGTCCGCCGAGCAGCTCCGCGCGATCGCCGGTCACGACCTGCCGGCGTCGCTCGTGGAGTCGATCCACGCCAGGTCGGGCGGCAACGCGTTCTTCGCCGAGGAGCTGCTGGCCGCGAGCGGCGAGGACTGCGAGACCGACCTCCCGCCGACCCTCCGCGACGTCCTCCTCGCCCGGATCACCGACCTCACCGAGTCGACCCAGGAGTTCCTGCGGATCGCCTCCGCGGCCGGCCAGCGGGTGGACCCGGATCTGCTCGCCGAGGCCGCGTCGCTCGACGAGGACGCCCTGTACGAGGCCCTCCGCGAGTGCGTCCGCCGCCAGATCCTCGTGCCGGACCCGGACGCGGACCTCGAGCGCTACGCCTTCCGGCACGCGCTCCTCCAGGAGGCGATCTACGACGACCTCCTGCCGGGGGAGCGGACCCGGCTCCATTCGGCCTTCGCCCGGACCCTGGAGCGGACCTCGACCGACCGCGAGTCCCACGCCGCCGAGCTGGCCTTCCACTGGTACGCCGCCCACGACCTCGGGCGGGCCCTCGCCGCGTCCGTCGCCGCCGGCGCGGACGCCGAGGGGCGCTATGCCTTCCCGGAGGCCCAGGCCCAGTACGAGCGGGCGATCGAGCTGTGGGACCAGGTGCCCGACGCGGAGGATCGGGCGGGTCGCGACCGGATCGAGATGCTGGCGGACCTCGCGGGCGTCGCTCGCTTCACCGATCCGGGCCGGGCGGTTGCCCACATCCAGACGGCGATCGCCCTGGTCGACCGGTCCGTCGACCCGGTCCGGGCGGCGCTCCTCAGCGAGCGGTTGGGGCGGTATGCCTGGATCGCCGGCCAGGGTGAGCTGGCCCAGCGTGCCTACCAGGCGGCCGTCCGCGACATCCCGGCCGAGCCGCCGTCGCCGGCGAACGCCCGGGCGCTGGCCGGCCTCGCCCAGATCCTCATGCTCGGCGCCCGATTCGAGGAGTCGCGGACGCTCGCGATCCAGGCGATGACGATGGCCCGCTCGATCGGCGCCCGCGACATCGAGGGCCACGCGCTGAACACCGGCGCGATGGACCGGGCGATGGCCGGCGAGATCGACGAGGC
>DATBGP010000285.1:0-2892 GCA_036557925.1 Candidatus Limnocylindrales bacterium
CATCGGCGCGCCACGCCGGATCCTGGTGACCGAGCCCGTTCGTCTCCGGCAGGTTCATCGACGTCAGCTGCTTCGTCGTGAGGTCGAAGCGCTTCACGACGATGTCGCTCTGGAGCGGGTTCGGCCCGTCCGAGATCAGGAGGACGGCCTTGCCGTCCGGCGTCGGCGTGGGCTCGCGCATCCAGTAGAACCAGGCGTTGTTGCCCGTCTGGTAGCGGCCGTTCAGCAACCGCTGGACGCCGCTCCCGTCCGGCTTCACGCGCATGAGCGCCGGCGTGTCGAGGTCGTACCACGTCCGTCCGCCGCCGCCGCCGGCCGGGAACTTGCCGCGACCCTCGGTGATCCGGATGAAATAGATCCACTGGCCGTCCGGCGAGAACGCCGGCATCGAGTCGTTTCCGCCGTTCGTGAGCTGGTAGGCCTCCTCGCCGATCTAGAGCCAGATGTTGCCCACCTTGGCGTAGGCGATCGTGCCCTTGAACGTGACCTCCAGAGCGACGATCACCTCGTTCGACGGCGCGGGCGTGATGGCCGGTCCGCCGCCGTTCCCACCGCCATCGCCGCCGCCGGGACCGCCGCCGGTCGTCACGAACGGCAGCTGGCCGTTGAGCAGGTTGAACGTCAGGACGGCGATCACCACGAGGCCGACCACGGCGAGCACCGGGCCGACGATCCCGGTCACGGGACCGATCCCGTACGGGTCGCGCGGCGCCCGCGCGCGCGAGCCCCCGGAGCGCGCCGTCACGCGGGCACTCCCACGGCCGCGCCTGCCGGCCCAACGCGATTCCCGGCGTCCGAAGGCGGAACCAGCGTGACGAGGCCGGCCGAGGCCACGTCGCGGACCTCGAGCTGGAGCGACTCGTACCCGCCGAACGTCCGGCTCACGAGCCGTGCCACGACATCGACGACATCGCCCTCGCTGACGGTCTCGGCGAGATCCGCGCGCCCGAAGGCGATCCCGTCGAGGACGTCGAGTCGGCGGCGCAGGGTCAGCTGGCTGTGGCCGCCGGCGGCGGCACGAACGCGGGTCACGGTGAGGCCCTGGACGAGGAGGAGCGGCGCCGTGTTGCCCACGCCGCATGGGGCGAGACGGGCGAGGTCCCGCTGCAGGGCGTAGTCGACGTCCAGTGCCGCGAGCGCGAGGTCCAGGTCGAGGAGGCGGCGCGGATCGTGCGGCGCGGACGCGGACGCGAGCCGCCCGAACGTCGCGACGAACTCCGGCCACCGCTCCGCGGCGATCTCGAAGCCGGCGGCCCCGGCGTGGCCGCCGTGACGCAGGAACAGCCCCGAGCAGGCCTCGAGCGTCGCCCCGAGGTCCAGGCGCCCGTCGCTCCGGCACGAGGCGCGGATCACGTCGCCGAGCTCGGCCCCGACGACGGCCGGCCGGCCGAGGTCGTCGACGAGCCGCGAGGCGACCAGCCCGACGATCCCGACGGGCCACGGACCCTTGACGATCGTCGCCGCCTCGGGCATCGGCCCGTCCCCGGCCCCGGCGGCCAGCGCCTCGGCGAGGACGGTGCGCGCCTCGGCCATCGCCTGGCTGGTGAGATCGCGTCGCGCCTTGTTGGCGGCCTCGAGCTCGGCGGCGAGCCGATCCGCCTCCTCGCGGTCGTCGGTGAGCAGCAACGCGGCCGCAGCAGCCGTCTCGCCGATCCGGCCCGCCGCGTTGATCCGGGGCGCGACCCCGAAGGAAAGGCTCTCCACGTCGATCGATGAGGGCGCGATCGACGACGCCGCGAGGAGCGCGGCGATGCCCGCGCGCGGCTCCCGGGCGATCGCCGCCAGGCCGAGGCGGACGATCGCCCGCGTCTCCCCGAGGATCGGCACCAGATCGGCGATCGAGCCGATGGCCGCGAGGTCGGCGAGCTCGAGCGCGGCGGCGGTCCCGCCGGGCTCATCGGCCAGCAGCAGCTGGGCGAGCTTGAACGCGACGCCGCTGCCGGCGAGTCGGCGCTCCGGGTACCGGCTGTCGAGCCGCTGCGGGTTGACGACCGCGACGGCGTCCGGAAGGAGCGGCGGGACGCGATGGTGGTCCGTCACGAGGACGTCGATGCCCGACGCCCGCGCCTCCGCGATCTCGGGCAGGCTGGTCGTCCCGCAGTCGACGGTGACGATCACCGAAGCCCCGGCCTCGACGGCCGAGGCGAGGGCCTTCCGCGAGAGCCCGTGGCCTTCGTCCAGCCGGTTCGGCACGTACGGGAGCGCGTCGATCCCGAGCCGCCGCAGCGTTCGGACGAGGATCGCCAGCCCGGTCAGCCCGTCGGCATCGAAGTCGCCGAAGACCATGACCCGCTCGCCGGCACCGCGCGCACGCAGCACCCGCTCCCGGAACGCCTCGGCGTCCGGCAGGAGCCGCGGGTCGTGGAGACCGTCGAGGGGCGACGCGAAGAAGGCGTCGAGGTCCGCCGGCGTCGCCACCCCGCGCCCGGCCAGCAACCCTGTCGTCCGGCCGCCGAGGCCATGCCGCGCGCCGGCTTCCAGGAGCTCCGACGAGGGCGTGACGGACGTCGCGAGCCGCCAGGCGAAACGGGGTTCGATCACCGGGTCAGGATGCCACGCGGGACTTACCCCGGGCTTCATCGACGATCCACCGCCGCCGGTCCGGGACACCCGACGGGATCCCCCGGCAGCGAGATCGCATCCCCGTCAGGAGGCGGCGCGGCGGGTGCGCGGAGCCCGGCTCGCGTTCGTCCGGCCGAGGCGCTTCGCCTCCCAGTTGTGCCAGACGACGAGGAGCGGCGAGGCGTTGAAGATCGAGGAGTACGTCCCCGAGATGATCCCGATCAGCAGCGCCAGCACGAACGTCCGGATCGCCGAGCCGCCGAACAGGAGCAGCGCGAGCAGCGTCAGGACGACCGTGAAGCTGGTCATGATCGAGCGCGCGAACGTCTG
>DATBGP010000286.1:0-5534 GCA_036557925.1 Candidatus Limnocylindrales bacterium
AGCTCATCGAGGTCGATCGGCCGGCCGGTGGGTCGCTCGGTCGTCATCGCGGCGCTCACGCCAGCCTCTGGATCGAGGCGAGGAACAGCGTCACGCCGAGGAGCCCGGCGAGGATCCCGACGATCCAGAACCGGAGGGTGATCTTCTCCTCGTCCCAGCCGGCCAGCTCGAAGTGGTGGTGGAGGGGCGCCATCCGGAAGATCCGCTTCCCGCCGCTGAGCTTGAAGTAGCCGATCTGGATGATGTCCGAGGCGGTCTCGATCACGAAGATCAGCCCGATCAGGGGCAGGACCAGGATCTGGCCCGTGATCAGGGCGATCACGGCGAGCGTCGCCCCGAGCGACAGCGAGCCCGAGTCGCCCATGAAGATCTGGGCCGGGTGGACGTTGAACCACAGGAATCCGAGGAGGGCGCCGATGATCAGCGCGCAGAGGAAGGCCAGGTTCGGCTGGGCCGGCACGTTCAGCAGCGCGACCAGCAGGAAGGCGACGAAGGCGAACACCAGGGTGCCGCCGGCGAGGCCGTCGAGGCCGTCGGTGATGTTCACGCCGTTGCTCGCGGCGATGATCGCGAAGGCCGCGAAGAGGACGTAGATGACCGGATCGACCGGCTGGGCGCCGATGAACGGCACCGCGATCTGGTCGATGTTGTACGTCCGCTGGATCAGGAAGGCCGCCGCGAACGCGAAGACGACCTGCCAGAGCAGCTTCTGGCGGACCCGGATCCCCTCCCCCGTCTTCGCGTTCAGGTAGTCGTCGAACGCGCCCAGCAGGCCGACGCCGGCGAGGGCGGCGAGGGGCGCGTAGATGCCGCCCTCCGGCGGGAAGCGGAGCAGCAGGTAGAGGGCGAGGACCACGACGATCAGGAGACCGCCGCCCATCGTCGGCGTGCCGTGCTTGATCTGGTGGGTGTCCGGGCCCTCGATCCGGATCTGCTTCGTGAACCCGGTCGCGCGGAGCAGCCGGATGTACGGCGGCATGAGGATCACGACGATCGCGAACGCGAGCAGCAGGCCCTGGATCAGCTCGACGGTCATCGGCTCGGAGCCGCGTCGGCGAGGGCGACCGCGAGGTCGTCGACGAGGAGATCGAGCGCGATGCCGCGCGACGCCTTGACGAGGACGACGTCGCCGGGCTCCAGGAGGTCCCGCAGGAGCTCCAGCGCTGCGGCCCGGTCGGCGACGGTCGAGACCGCCGACGGGTCCATCCCGGCGTCGATCGCGCCGCCCCCGATCGCGGCGGCGCCTTCGCCGACGACGACGAGGCGATCCACCAGGGCGGCTGCCGCCTCGCCCGTCGCGCGATGGCCGGCAGCCGACTCTTCCTCGCTGCCGAGCTCGAGCATCTCGCCGAGCACCGCGACGCGCCGGCCGGGCAGGCCCGCCAGGAGCTCCAGGGCTGCGGCGACGGAGGCCGGTGAAGCGTTGTAGCTGTCGTCGACGATCGTCACGTCGCCCGCCGGGACCGGCTGGGCTCGATGCGGCGCGCTCCAGCCCGACGCCAGCGCGGCCACGATCGCCTCGAGCGGGATCCCGGCCGCGAGCCCCACGGCAGCCGCCGCGAGGGCGTTGTGGACGGCGAGCCGGCCGAGGGTCGGGATCCGGGCGGCGGCCCGGCGTTCCCCCGGCGCCACCAGCTCGAAGGCCATCCCCTCGTGGCCGCGCGATCCGACGCCCTCCGCGCGCAGGTCGGCGTCCGGGGCGAACCCGTAGGTCATGATCCGCGCGCGCGTCCGCGACGCCATCCGCCGGACACGCTCGTCGTCGGCGTTCAGGATCGCGACGCCGTCGGCCGGCAGCGCCTCGACGAGCTCGCCCTTCGCCTGCTCGATCGCCTCGATCGTCCCGATCCGGGACAGGTGGACCGGCTGGACCGCGGTGACGATCCCGATCTCTGGCCGGCCGATCGCGGCCAGGCCGCGGATCTCGCCGCCGACGTACATCCCCATCTCCAGCACCGCCGCCCGATGCTCGGAGCGGAGCCGCAGGACCGTGAGCGGCAGCCCGATCTCGTTGTTCAGGTTGCCCTCGTTCTTCAGCGTGGGCATCGCCGCGCCGAGGACGGTCGCGACGGCCTCCTTCGTCGACGTCTTCGCGATCGAGCCGGTCACCCCCACGACGAGGGGATCGAACCGCGACCGCCACGCCGAAGCCGTCCGCTGGAGCGCCCGCAGCGGATCGTCGACGAGGACGACGGTGGCATCGATCGCGGCGAGGTCGACGCCCTCGGGCGGGCGCGAGACGAGGGCACCGGTCGCGCCCGCCTCGAGGGCCGCCGCGACGAACCGGTGGCCGTCGGTGCGCTCGCCGGCCAGGGCCACGAAGAGGTTGCCGGGCCGCACCTCGCGGGAGTCGACGGCGCCGCCCAGGATCGGCCGGTCGGAACGCGAGAGGAGGGTCCCGTCGCCGGCCGCGACGAGCTCGTCGGCGGTCAGCCCCCGATCGGGCCCTCCGTCGACCTGGGGCGACGGATCACGGCGATCGGTCACGCGGTCCAGTGTCGCATGGCCCACGCTCACCGGGTCGCGGTCGCGCTCTGGGACCCGCCGGAGCCGGCGGTCCCTGCGGCGGTTCCGGCGGCCGTGTCGGCTCCCGACGCGTCGCCCGCGCCGGCCGTCGTCGGCGGCGTCGCGTCGGTCCGCTCCGGCAGGAGGTCGGGCGTCGTGATCGCGTCGTGGGCGATCCGGCGGAAGAGCTCGAAGGACATGACCGGCATCTCGATCTGGCCGAGCCTCGCGATCGTCGGCTTGCCCTCCTCGATCCGGATCGCGACGACCAGGTCCGGGTGGCCGGCCTGCCGCGCGATGTATCCAACGAACGAGTAGTTGAAGATGTTGTGCTTCCAGGCCCCGCGACCGCCGTTCGCCTTCGGGTCCCAGATCTGGGCCGTGCCGGTCTTGCCGCCCACGTCGAAACCCTTGATCAGGGTCCGGTCGCGATAGAACGGAACGGTCGAGACGACGTGGTTCATCATCCCGATCAGGGTCTTCGACAGCGTCGGCGTGATGATCTGGCCGCGCGGGGCGAGCTGCCGGGCGTTCACCCCGACCGCCTGCACGACATGCGGCTGGATGAGCTGGCCGCCGTTCATCATCGTCGCGAAGGCCGTCGCCAGCTGGAGCGGCGTCACCGCCACGCCCTGGCCGAAGGCGCCGTTCGCGAGGTCGATCTGGCGCCACGGCTTCGTCGCCGGATCGCGGACGATGCCGCCGACCTCGCCGGCGAGGTCGATCCCGGTGGGGCTCCCGATCCCGAACCGCGTCCACGTGTCGTGCAGGATCGTCGCGGCGCCCTTGGTCGTCCGGTCGAGGCCGAGGGCGACCTTCGCCGCCACGACGTTCCGGGAGTAGGCGATCGCGTCCTCGAACGCCATCCAGCCCATTGCCTTGTGGTCCGCGTCGTCGACGTGGGTCCGGCCGCCGTCGAGCTTCAGGATCCCGGTGTCCTTGACCTTCGTCTGGGTCGTGACCTCGCCCCGCTCGAGGGCCGCCACCGACGTCAGCATCTTGAACACCGAGCCGGGCTCGTAGACGGAGCTCACGATCGGGTCGATGAAGCGGGAGGGATCGGTCGCGGCGATCGCCGCGTAGTCGTTCGCGTCGTACGACGGGTAGGAGGCCTCGGCGAGCACCTCACCGGTGTAGGGGTTCATGACGATCGCCGACACCGACTTCGCCTTGTCGGCCGCCCAGGCGGCGAGGATCTCCTGCTCCACCGAGAGCTGGAGTCCGGCGTCGATCGTCAGCCGGAGGTCCTCGCCCGGCGCGCCCGCGTCCTTCACGACGGCCGTGTCCGGGATCACCCGCGAGGCGACGTCGCGCTGCGCGTTGACGATCCGCGGCCGGCCGGCGAGCTGCTCCTGGTAGTACTGCTCCACGCCGTACTGGCCGACCCCCTCGCGGTTGACGAACCCGAGGACCTTCGCGGCCAGGGTCGTGTCCGGGGCGCCGCCGGGCTGGGGATAGACCCGGGCCGGCTCGGGCTCGAGCGCGAGGCCCTTCAGCCGGCCGCCCGAGATCGCGGCGGTGATCTGGTTCGCGACCGTCGTGTCGAGGCCGTGGGCGAGGACGACGTACTTGCGGTCCGACGTCTCGCGATCCGTCAGGGCCTTCGCGTCGACGTCGGCCAGGCCGAGGATCGTCACGAGGTCCGCGGCGACCTGGCGGCGCGTGACCGAGTCGATCTGCGCCGGCGTGGAGATCAGCCGCTGCCGCTCGATCGTGGTCGCGAGGACGACGACGCCGGTCCGGTCGTAGATGTCGCCGCGCTTGCTGGGCGTCGTCTCCTGCATCGTCGTCTGCTCGAACGCCTCGGTCGCGAGGCGGTCGCGCTGCCCGACCTGCCAGTAGGCGAGGCGGGCGAGCAGCGCCGATCCGACCGTCGCGAAGACGATCAGGAGGACCAGCGCGCGCCGGCGGGAATCCGTGCGACCCATGGACGATCCGTCGATGGCTCAGTGGCCGCCGACGACGACGGGCGCCGAGAGCTGGGTCAGCCCCGCGTCGATCGCCAGCTTCTTCACGGCCGGCTCCTGGCTGAGCCGGTTGAGGTCCGTGAGGAGCTCCGACTTGCGGACGAGCAGCGCGTCGCGCTCGGCGCTCAGTCGGGCGAGGTCGTAGCCGGTCGCCGAGACCCGCATCGTCTGGGCGAGCGAGAAGAACGCCAGCACGAACGCCACGACGATCGCGCCGAGGATGAACGGCAGACGGTTGGTCCGGCGTCGCGCCCGGACGGCGCCCCGAACCCGGCGACGGGGCAGCGTCGGGACGTCGACGACGCGTGAGCGCTGCGGCAGGAACGGGGTGCGGGGACGGGCCCCGGAGTAGACAGCCACGATCGCTAGTCGCCGAGCACGAAGCGGAGACGGGGCGCCCGCGGGTCGAGGAACGCCAGCGGGTCGGCCGCGGCGGAAGCGGTGAACCCGTCGAGATCCAGCTCGTCCTCGGACGGATGGTTGCGGCGGGTCGACTGGCGCTCATGCATCTCGTGCTGACGACGGCCGTAGGTCCGGCGCCGGCTGGACTGGTGACGCTTGCTCACGTGGTTCCTCCTTCCTCTGCTCGATGGGTGGCCGGGCGTTCAGGCGGCGAGGCGTTCGGCGGCCCGCAGGCGGGCGCTCCGGGCGCGCGGATTGGCGGCGATCTCGGTCGCCGTCGGCGTCAGGGACGGGCGGGTGACGAGCCGGAGCCGCGGGTTCTTCCCGCAGACGCAGACCGGCAGCTCCGGCGGGCAGATGCAGCCGCGCCGCTCGGCGTTGAGGAACCGCTTGACGATCCGGTCCTCGAGGGAGTGGTAGCTGAGGACGACGAGCCGACCGCCGGGCCGGAGCAGGTCGACCGCCGCGGCCAGGCCCTCCTGGAGCGCGTCGAGCTCCTCGTTGACCGCGATCCGGAGCGCCTGGAAGACGCGCGTCGCCGGGTGGATCCGGCGTCGGACGCGGGGGTTGCCGGGCGCGACGCGCTCGACGAGGACGGCGAGGTCCTCGGCCGTCTCGATCGGCGAGGTCCTGCGGTCCGTCACGATCGCCCGGGCGGTC
>DATBGP010000287.1:0-3092 GCA_036557925.1 Candidatus Limnocylindrales bacterium
GTGCGACCTCGGTCAGGGGCATGAGCACCTGCCCGCCCTTGGCCGCCACCTTGTCGAGAACGGCCTGCGGGTTGTCGGTGTGGACGTAGAACGTCACGTGGCCGATCGTCCCGTCCTGTGAGGCGCCGATCCCGCCGCTGACGCCGCTCTCCTGGCGGACCATCCCGTACCCGCCGGGATTGTTCGTGTCGAGGTCCCAGCCGAAGATGTCCTCGTAGAAGGACTGGAGCGCGGCTCCGTCCTTGCCGCGGACCTCGACGTGCACGATCTGTGCTGCCATGGCGCAACCTCCTCAACGTTGACGTTCGGCGGCCCGTTCGAACCGCCCCACATCAGGACGACGAACGACTCCGGCGGAATCGACATCTCCGGCCGACCGTCCTCGCGCGGGCCCCGAGCGCGATCCGGCCCGAGCGCGATCCGGCGAGCCTCCTCCCGGCCGCGCGAATCCTCGCTCCCTGACCGAGGATCAGGCTGTTCAACCCTGCGAACCGGGCCGTGTTCAATGGCGTTACACTCCACGAAGCGGACCACGGACGGATCGCCCGATTCCCGGACGCGAAAGCGACCCCATCCGCCGGCCCGATCGTCGACAACTGGTTGCCCGTTCCGAGGGGGGAGCGGGACGGACCCGTGAACGCCCCAACCGGGGTGGAGGAGGACGGTCGCGCGATGATTCCCGCACCCTTCGACTACGTCCGCCCGCCGGACCTCGACGGCGCGCTCCAGGCGCTTGCCGATCACGAGGGCGAGGCGAAGGTCCTGTCCGGCGGCTACAGCCTCCTGCCCCTGATCAAGCTCCGGATGGCCCAGCCGGGCCTCCTGGTCGACATCCAGGACGTCGCCGGCCTGGACGGCATCGCCGAGACCGACGACCAGCTCCGGATCGGCGCCCGGGCGACCCACCGCCAGATCCACGAGAACGAGATCGTCCAGCGCTACCCGCTGCTCCACGACGTGAGCGGCGGCATCGGCGATCCACAGGTCCGGAACTGGGGAACGATCGGCGGCTCCGTCGCCCACGCCGACCCGGCCTCGGACTGGCCGGCCGCGCTCCTCGCGGTCAACGCCACGGTCGTCTGCCGCGGCCGGTCCGGCGAGCGCGAGATCGCGGCCCGGGACTTCTTCCTCGACACGTTCACGACGGCCATCGAGCCCACCGAGGTCCTGACCGAGGTCCGCTTCGGCCGCCGGGCGAAGGGCCAGGGCGGCGCCTACACGAAGCTCGAGCGCCGGGTCGGCGACTTCGCCACGGCGGGCGTCGCCGCCGTCGTCCGCCTCGACGAGGACGGGAAGATCGGCTGGGCCGGAATCGGCGTCACCGGCGTCTCGGGCAGCCCGTACGCGGCCACGGACGCGGAGCAGGTCCTGATCGGGATTGCTCCCGTCGACGAGGCGTTCCGTCGAGCGGGCGAGGCCGCGGCCGCGATGGCCGAGCCCACCGCCGACGTCCGCGGACCCGTCGCGTACAAGCGCGCGATGGTGGCGGAGCTGACCGTCCGCTCGCTTCGCTCGGCCGTCGAGCGCGGCCTGGCGTACCGGTAGGAGAGACGATGAGCACCCAGCACGTCACCCTCACCGTCAACGGCGAGACCCGCGAGGCCGACGTCGAGCCGCGCCTCCTCCTCGTCCATCTTCTCCGGGACGTCTTCGGGCTGACCGGCACGCACATCGGCTGCGACACGAGCAACTGCGGCGCCTGCACCGTCCACGTGAACGGCCGCAGCGCGAAGTCCTGCACGATGCTCGCGGTCCAGGCCAACGGCGCCGAGGTCAAGACCATCGAGGGCATGGTCGACGGCGCGAACCTCCACCCGCTCCAACAGGCCTTCTGGGACCAGCACGGGCTCCAGTGCGGCTTCTGCACGCCGGGGATGATCATGCAGGCGGCCTGGCTGCTCGAGCAGAACACCAGCCCGTCCGAGCAGGAGATCCGCGAGGGGATCAGCGGCAATCTCTGCCGCTGCACCGGCTACGTGAACATCGTCAAGGCGATCCAGCAGGCGGCCGGCGAGCTCTCCGCGAGCGAGTCGGCGCCGGTGGTGGCCGCCGCGACGACCGAAGGCCAGGCCGTCTCGGCCGAGCCGGCCGCGGCCGGCTGAGCGGGGAGACACGACATGACGACCGAAGCGCCCCTCCAGACGACCCCCGAGGTCGGGGGCATGGGCCATTCCGTCAAGCGCAAGGAGGATCCCCGGTTCATCCGGGGCAAGGGCGAGTACATCGACGACGTCAACCTGCCGGGACAGCTCTGGCTCGACATCGTCCGCAGCCCCTACGCCCACGCCACGATCAAGGGCATCGACGCCAGCGAGGCGCTCAAGGTCCCGGGCGTGGCGGCCGTGATCACCGGCGCGGACCTGGAGAAGGCCGGTCTCCACTGGATGCCGACCCTCGCTGGCGACAAGCAGATGGTGCTGCCCACGACGACGGTCATGTACCAGGCGCAGGAGGTGGCGGCCGTCGTCGCCACGTCGCGGTATGCGGCCGCGGACGGCGTCGCCGCCGTCATGGTCGACTACGAGCCGCTGCCGGTCATCGTCGATCCGCACAAGGCCCTCGAGCCGGACGCGTTCGTCCTCCGGCCCGACCGCGGCGAGGACAAGCAGACCAACCGGATCTGGCACTGGGAGTCCGGCGACCAGGCCAAGGCCGATGCGGCGCTGGCCTCGGCCGAGGTCAAGGTCGAGGAGGACATCTACATCCCGCGGATCCACGTCGCCTCGATCGAGACGTGCGGCTGCGTCGCCGACTGGGACGCGGTCCGCGGCCAGCTCACGCTCCACATGACGAGCCAGGCGCCGCACGCGATCCGGACGGTCCTCGCGCTCGTCTCCGGTCTGCCGGAGCAGAACATCCGGGTGAAGACGCACGACATCGGCGGCGGCTTCGGCGGCAAGGTCCCGGTCTACCCGGGCTACGTCCTCGCGGTCGTGGCCAGCCTCACCGTGGGCAAGCCGGTCAAGTGGATCGAGGATCGCTCGGAGAACCTCCAGGCCGACTCGTTCGCCCGGGACTACCACATCCACGCCGAGATGAGCGCGACGAAGGCCGGCAAGATCACCGGGCTCAAGGTCCGGACGATCGCCGAC
>DATBGP010000288.1:0-1963 GCA_036557925.1 Candidatus Limnocylindrales bacterium
AGTTCTGCGAGCAGTTCCTCGCCCCGCTTGCGCTGATGGCCCGCCGCGACATCCGGCTCGGCTCGCTGCTCGCGACCCGGCCCGACGGGATCCCCCTGGACCTGGCCGCCCGCCTCCTCCCCGGCCGGACCCGCCTGAACCCGGGACTCGCGACGCACATCCGCCTGCACGCCCGGGCGCAGCGAGCGAACGAAGCCCGGGGCGACGAAGCGGCCGACGCGGCTCGCCGCGCCCGGGTGGGCCGGCTCGGCGGCGAGGCGCTGATCGACAACCTGCGCCGGACCGTGGCGGCCCTCGACTGGGAGCCGGCCGGCACGCCATGGGCCGACTACGACCGGGACGGCGAGGCCGCGACCGCCAAGGACGCGATCGTCCGGGAGCTCCTCGTCGCAGCCGGCGGCGAGGTCGTCTGGGACCTCGGCGCGAACGTGGGGCGGCACAGCGCGATTGGCGCCGAGCTGGGCAGGCGGGTCGTGGCCCTCGACGCGGACCCCGCCGCGGTGGAGCGGCACTATCGGGCCCTGCGCGATCGCGGCGAGACGCGGATCCTGCCGCTCCTCGTCGACCTGGCGAACCCCACGCCGGCGACCGGCTGGGCCCTGACGGAAAGGCGCTCCCTTCTGGCCCGCGCCGATGCCGACGTCGTGCTGGCCCTCGCCCTGATCCACCATCTCGCGATCGGCGACAACATCCCGCTCGACCGCGTCGCCGACCTCTTCGCGACGCTCGCCCCCGGGCTGATCGTCGAGTGGGTCGATCGTGACGATCCGATGGTCCGGCGTCTCCTCGCCACCCGCGAGGATGTCTTCCGCGACTACCACGAGGCGGGGTTCCGGGCCGCGTTCGGCCGCCGTTTCGCGATCGACGACGAGCGACCGATCCCGGGCACCCATCGAAAGGTCTTTCGCCTGTCGCGCGGGCGGTGAGACCAGCAGCCTCGGGATCGACGGGGAGTACGACCTGCCCGGGCTGGGTGACCCGAAGGTCGCCATCGTTTCGCCCTGACGGCGGCGATCGAGCCCTAGACTGCCCGCGATGACTGCCCGCACCACCGGCGCCGGCCCCACCCTCACGATCGTCCTGCCCGCCTACAACGAGGCCGGCCGGATCGAGCCCGCGCTCGACGAGCTGTTCGGCTACCTGCGACGTCGCGGCGAATCGGCTCGCGAAGGCGCGCCGGGTGCCGCCCTCCTCCCCGAGCGGATCGACGTCCTCGTCGTCGACGACGGCAGCGACGACGGCACCGCCGACCTCGTCCGGGCGCGCGCGGAGACCCACGAGCCGCAATCGGGCTCGACCCTCTCCGTCATCACGGTCCCCCACGGCGGCAAGGGCGCGGCCGTCCGGGCCGGGATGCTCCACGCCGACACGGACCTGATCGTCTTCGCCGACGCCGACATGGCGACGCCGCCGGACATGCTCGTCCCGCTCGTCGAGGCCCTCGCCGAGTCGGACGTGGCCCTCGGGAGCCGGATCCAGCCGGACGGCTCGGACATGCGGAAGAGCCAGCCCCGCTACCGCCGGCTGCTCGGCAAGGCGTTCCACTTCCTCGCCTCGATCTGGGTCGTGGGGCCGGTCCAGGACACTCAGTGCGGCTTCAAGGGCTTCCGCCGGGCCGCCGCCCATGACCTGTTCGGCCGCCAGCGGATCACGAGCATCGTGTTCGACGTCGAGGTGATCTACCTCGCCCGCCGGCGTGGCTACGGGATGGCGATCGTGCCGATCACCTGGGCGGATCGCCGTGGCTCCCGGATGCGGGCCCGGCCGAGCCTCGCCGCGCGCGTCGCCTGGGACCTGTTCCGGATCCCGCTGATCCACCGCCGGATCGGGCGGGCCACGAAGCCGGCCGAGGGATGACCGGGCGATGAGCGGCCGCGGCCTCGCCGCCAACCGGTTTCCCGGCGCGGGCCCGTTCGACCTGCCGACCCGTCTCCAGGCCATCGCGAACCGAATGGGCCCAGCC
>DATBGP010000289.1:0-5088 GCA_036557925.1 Candidatus Limnocylindrales bacterium
AAGCCGGCCTCGAGCTCGTAGAGGTGCTGGTAGCCCGGATGGAGGAGGCTCCCGGTCGTGACGAGGTTGTAGACGGCGAGGAGGCCCAGCGGGATCCCGGCCCCGAGCGCGGCCGACCAGCCGCGCCGCTTCCACGAGCCGCCGGCCCCCACGAACAGGAAGAACGGCGCACCGAACACGACCGTGAGGCGGGAGGTGCAGGCGAGCCCGAACAGGAGCCCGGCGAGGAACTGTCGCGGCTCGGGGAGGAGCGCACGGAGCGAGAAGCGGGCGGCCGATCGCGGCGCGGGCAAAGGGCCGTCGACGACCCCGCCCTCGCGCTCCCGGACCTCGTCCTCGTCGAGGGCAGACCGGCGGTCGGCGCGGATCGCCAACCCGACCGCGGCCAGCGCCAGCCCGACCGCCAGCACGTGCGCCTGGTACCACGTGGTCCCGAGCTGGGCGGTGTACCAGAAGACCGTCCCGAAGCCGAAGAAGATCGTCGCCGCGAACCGGACCCACGTCCGGATCGGCAGCAGCCCGAGGACCCACCACGCGAGCCCGACGTCGATCGCGCCGAGGATCGCGAACACGAGCTGGCCGTCCGTGGCCGCGCCCCAGATCGCGACGAACGGCATCAGGACAACCGCCGGCAGCGGCGGGAAGGGAACCAGGGCTCGCGGCACGCCGTCGGGCGAAACGACGGGCAGGACGTCCTGGAAGAAGCTGTTCCCGGGCGTCGTCGGCGAGGCCTCCACGGGGTACCGAATCGCGGCGTGGCCCTCCAGGAAGGCCATGGCCTGCCAGGTGAAGTGGTTGTAGAACCGATCGGGATGGCTCAGCGTGTAGACGACCAGGGCGACCGCCACCAGGCAGGCCCCCACGACGACCGTGACGAAGGTCGACGACGGGTAGGGGACGGAGCTGGCGAGTGGCGACCGACCCTGTGCTACCCTGCGATCCACCTCAACGCTCGTTCGGGGAGAACCATCCCGTGACGTCCGGCCGCGCTCCGGGCGGACCGAGCCGAGGCGCGGACGCGCCGACGCGCACCAGCGGACTGCGGGATGGCATCGGCGCGATCCTCGCGCTGCTCGCGCTCGGCCTCGTCTTCCGGGTCATCATCGCACAGCTGAATCCGGGCTCGGGCTTTCGCGTCGACCTGGCGTCCTTCCAGTTCTGGGCCTCGAACCTCGCGAGCGACGGGCCGCACGGCTTCTACGACCGCGACTTCTTCCACGACTACACGCCCGGCTACCTCTACGTCCTGTGGCTGGTCGGGCTCGTCGGGCAGCAGCTGGGTGGCATCGGCGACCTGATCAAGGTCCCGCCGATTCTCGCGGATCTCGCGCTCGCCTGGCTCGCCTGGTCGATGGCCCGCGAGATCGGCGTCGGCAAGCGAGCCGCGCTGGTCGGGGCGGCCCTGGTCGTCTTCAACCCGGTGACGTGGTTCGACTCGGTCCTGTGGGGCCAGGTCGACTCCGTCGGCGTCGTCTTCCTGCTGCTCGGGATCCGCGAGCTCTGGCGCGACCGCCCGGAACGGGCCGCGATCTGGACGGTGATCGCCGCGCTGATCAAGCCGCAGCTCGCGATCCTCGCCCCGGTCGTCGCCGTCGTGACGATCCGGCGGGCGCTGCGCCCGCCGCAACCGATCGAGACGGAGGTCGGCACGGACGCGCCGTCCCGGGCCGGCCTGGCCGGCTTCCTCGCCCGGTTCCGCGCCTGGGAGCGCCGGACCGACCGGCCGATCCGGATCCTGACCACGGCCGCCGTCGGCTTCCTGACGGCGGTCGCGCTGTGCGTCCCGTTCGGCCTCTCGGTCATCGAGCCCGGCTCGAACGGCAACCTCCTGCATTCGGGCCTGATCGAGCAGATCTTCAAGACGGCCGGCGGCTATCCCTACGCGAGCGTCAACGCCTACAACCCGTGGGCCCTCGCCTCGGCCGGCGGCACGGGCATTGCGGCGAACGGCGGCTGGGCCTGCGACACGTTCATCCTCCAGGCCGCCCCCGGCGACCCTCTCTGCCGCGAGGCCGTGACCGTCCTCGGGATCCCGGCGGTCTTCATCGGCGCGGGGCTCCTCGTGGCCGCGTTCGTGATCGTCGGGCTCCTCGTCGCACGCCGACCGACGCCCCTCGTGATCCTCGTCGGTGTCGCGGTCCTCTCGGTCGCGTTCTTCATCCTCCCGACCCGCGTCCACGAGCGCTACCTGTTCCCGTTCGTCGCGATCGCCGCGATCGTCGCCGGGGCGTCGCTCCGCTGGCGACTGGCCTACATCGTCCTGTCCGCGACGATGTTCCTGAACATGTACGTCGTCCTCACGACGCTGTACTCCGACAATCCGGGCATCCAGGACTGGCTCGGGATCGGCGAGGCGATCCGATCGCAGGCCGGGGTGACGATCATCGCCGTGGCGGGCCTCGCGATCGCGCTCTGGGTGTTCGCCCAGGTTCGGCCCGCCGCGATCCGGACGCTCGCGGAGGAGATCGAGGACTCGTCGGACCTTGCGCTCGCGGAGGACGTCGAGGACGACCTCGATGCGGGCCTCGGGGACGACGACGCCGCCCGCGGGACGGTGCCGGGCGCCGTCCCGCCGGACGCCGCGCTCCCGGCCTTCGCGGGCAGCCGCTCGGCCACCGCCGCCGGGGGCTCGCTCGCCTTCGCCGCCGGGGGCTCCGCCGCAATCGCCGCCGCCCGCCCCGCGCCGGCCGCGCTTCCCACCTGGAGCGAGCCGCCGTCCCTCGCCGAGCTCGGCCCGATCGGCTGGTTCCGCGCCCGCCTCGAGGAGCGCCCCGTCCGCGCCGACCGGTCGAAGACCCTCGACCGGGAGCCCGGTGGCCGGCTCGACCGCCTCGATCTCTGGATCCTCGTCGTTCTCGTCGTCTCGATCCTCGGGATCCGGATGTTCCGGCTCTCCGAGCCGTACCAGATGCACTTCGACGAGGTCTACCACGCCCGGACGGCGACCGAGTTCCTCCAGGACTGGCGGTACGGCATCAGCCACGACATCTACGAGTACACCCACCCCCATCTCGCGAAGTACGCGATGGCCGGCGGGATCGTCGCGTGGGGCGACGACCGGGTCACCGCGACCGCGAACCTCGGGGTGCCCGTCGTCGACGCCGCGATCGAGCCGGCGAACCCGGATCCGGAGTTCGGCAGCGGAGTCGGCGGCGATCGGGTCCACGTCGCGACGGGCTCGGAGGTTCGCACCTACGACCTCCAGACGCGCGCGCTGATCGCCGCGATCGCCGTGCCCGGCGCGACCGCCGTGGCCGTCGACACGGGCCTGGCGCGGCTGGTCGTCGGCACGAATGACGGCCACCTCTTCACGATCGATCTCGCCGCGCTCGACACGGTCCGCTCCGTGGGCAACGCCTCCGTCGCCCCGGAGGCCGAGGCGTTCGGCCAGATCGACGGCTCGATCAAGCGGCTCTTCGTCCCGGCCGACGGCGACGCGGTCGTCGCCCTGACCGACGATGACCGGGCGATCACGCTCGCCGGCGACAGCGCCCAGATCCGGGACACGGTGCAGCTGAAGGAGGCCGGCGACATGGCCCCGGGCGGCAGCGCGCCGGTGGTCGTCGGTGGACCGGACGCCGTCGCCGATCCGGCCGCAGCGGCCGGGGTCCTCGCCACGATCCTCGGCGGCGACGCGGCGACCTACGAGTCGGCGATGGGCGGAAGCGCCGAGCGGCTCGTCATCGGCCGGATCACGGACGGCGACCAGCGCGACGCGATCCAGAAGGCGATCGACGACGGCCGGCTGGCCGGCCTCTCGATCGATACGGCACCCCTCGTCGCGATCGCGGATGCCGACGGCGTCGCGCTCATCGATCCCTCGACGGGCGAGCTCGTGGACACGGTGGACGTCGGGGCGCCGGCCCACGGCCTCGCCGAGGTCACGGTCGACGACGCGAAGCTCTACGTCGCCACGGACCCGGATCCCTCGAGCGGGGAGCCCGGTCGGATGGCGATCGTCGCGACGGGCGGCGATGCGGCGAAGAACGGCCCGGTGATGCTGAAGTCGATCCCGATGCCGGGCGCCGTGTCGCGGGTCCTCTACGACGACGCGTCCGAGATGGTCCACGTCCTCGGCCGGACCCCGGACGGAACGGCGTCGACGGTCTACGTCATCGAGCCCCACGCCGACGCGGTCTACGCGGACGCCCGCCTCCCGTTCGACCCCTCGGCCTGGGTGATGGACTCGCAGCGCGACGACCCGACGAACGACCGCCAGCAGATTCTCGCCTTCGCCCCGACCGGCGAGGTCGCGAGCGTCGACGTCGGCCAGCACGAGTTCGCGTGGCGGCTGCCCGGCGTCCTCGCCGGCGCGCTGATGGCCGGGTTCCTCTTCCTGCTC
This sequence comes from Candidatus Limnocylindrales bacterium, assembly GCA_036557925.1. Taxonomy (GTDB): domain Bacteria; phylum Chloroflexota; class Limnocylindria; order Limnocylindrales; family CSP1-4; genus CF-46. Next base: position 4,343 of record DATBGP010000289.1, read on the forward strand.
GCCCGGATCCTGTTCCAGCGGCGGTCCGTCGGCGTGCTCGTCGCGATCCTCGCCTTCGCCGACGGGATGTTCTTCGTCCAGTCGCGGATCGGGATGAACGACTCCTACGTCGGCCTCGCGATCGTCGCCGCGTACACGCTCTTCGCCGCGCTCTGGATGGGCAAGCTGGACTTCCGGGGCGCGTTCTGGGTCGTGCTGCCCGTGGTCGGGGTGATCCTCGGCCTCGGTCTCGCCTCGAAATGGGTCGCGCTCTACGCGATCGGTGGGATCGCCCTGCTGATCATGGCCCGGTCGGCCCTCGGGCGGCTCGTGACGATCCTCGCATTGATCGGGATGACGGCGGGGCTGGGCTATCTCGCGATCAACGTCCCGGCGGGAACGGGGTTCGGCAACCTGCCGTTCGTGGCGCTGATGGTCGCGCTGACCGTGATCGCCGTCGTGGCCAACGTGGCCCACCCCATCGCCTGGTCGCTCGACGAGACCCGGTTCGCAGTCGGCGCGCCGATCGTCATCGGCGGGATCGCGATGGCGGCGCTCGCGGCCACGGGCAGGGCGACTCCGGCCGCCACGGTCGCGGCCACCGGCATCGGCTCGCTCGTCACCGTCCCGATGGCGGTCGCGATCGGCGTCTTCCTCCTGGGGCCGCTGGCGTGGCTCGCCTTCGCGATCGCCGGCCGGCTCGGGTTCGGGCCGCTCGCGCCGCTGCCCGCGCCGGACGATCCCACCGCCCTGCTCCCGCCGCCCTC
>DATBGP010000290.1:0-6996 GCA_036557925.1 Candidatus Limnocylindrales bacterium
TCCAGGACGGGACGTGGATGCCGTTCGTGATCCCCCGGATCGGGTGGGGCGAGATTCCGGTCCAGGTCGCGTCGGCGGTCGCGGCGTGGAGCCGGCTTACCGCGTTGGCGTCATGCGTCAGCCGGAGCGAGAAGCCGGTCATGTCGAAGACCGAACGATCGCCCTCCGGGCCGAGGCCCAGCTCGAGCACCGAGGCGATCGGGACCCCGCCGGTGCCCGGCCGGCCGTCGCCCTCGAGGAGCGGCCCCGCGATGCGCTGGACGAGGTCGGCCGCGAAGCGCTCGTTGCCGGCGCTGACCGGGGTGTGGATGGTGAAGACGCTGTCGAGCCGGACCTTGTCCCAGGCGGCGTCGAGGTCGTCGCCGGCGGCCACGAACTCGCGGGCGCGCTCGGCGAGGAGGAACGCGGAGTGGCTCTCGTTCAGGTGCCAGACCGCCGGCTCGATCCCGAGGGCCCGGAGGACCCGGACCCCGCCGATCCCCAGGACCAGCTCCTGGTGGAGTCGCATCTCGCGACCGCGGACGTAGAGGATGTTCGAGATCGGGCGATCGGCGTCGTCGTTCTCGGCGATGTCGGTGTCCAGCAGGATCACCGGCGTCCGGCCGACCTGGACGCACCACGCGGCCACCCGCAGGTCGCGGTCCGGCAGGGCGACGGTCACGGTCAGCGGCTCGCCGTCCCGACCCTGCACCCGGCCGACCGGCCACGTCCGCATGTCGTAGTCCGGGTAGGCGTGCTCCTGGTGGCCGTCCGCATCGATGGTCTGGTGGAAGTAGCCGTGGCGATAGAGCAGGCCGACGCCCACGAAGGGGAGGGCCATGTCCGACGTCGTCTTCATGTGGTCGCCGGCGAGGACGCCGAGACCGCCCGAATAGATCCCGAGCGCTTCGGTCAGCCCGTACTCGGCGCAGAAGTAGGCGACCGGCCCGGGGAGCTCGCCGTTGTGGTGGCGGGCGAACCAGCGGTCCGCGCCGTTCGACATGTAGCGGTCGAAGTCGCGGAGGACCGCCCGGACCTCGGCGAGGAAGCTCGCGTCGTCGAGGAGGCGGGTCCAGTCGACGGGACCGCTCAGGACCGGGATCGGGTTGCGGTGGCGGGTCCACGCCGCCCGGTCGATCCGGCTCCAGATGGCCCGGGCGCGGGGATGCCACGCCCAGTACAGGTTGTACGCGAGGGGCCGCAGGCCTTCGAGCTGGGGCGGCAACCGGAACGATGCGCCCGGCAGCGTCGGGATCTGGATCCGCGATGGCATGAGGCCGCATCATAGCGGCTCGCCGGAGCCGTCTGAACCGGTTTAGGCACGGGCTGGGGATGCGACGCACGCCGGGACCGGTAGCCGCCGGTGGGGATCGGCGACTTCCTGCCGTCCCGGACGACGGCCCGCGATCACGGCGGACCACGATCGGCCGCGTCCGGCCGGGCGATCGACGACGCCTCGCCCTGCCGGGCGCTGACTCGGAGATCGAGTCAGATCGGTTGTGCGCGTGCACGGCCCGGCCGCGACGGAGGCCGGTCCACGCTCGTTCGAGCCGCGTCCGACTCGATCTTCGGGTCAAGGCTGCTCGAGAGGCGATTCGCGATCAGGGCGACGCCCGATCGGCCTCGCCCTGCCGGGCGCTGACTCGGCAATCGAGTCAGATCGATTGTGCGCGTGCATGGCCCGGCCGCCATGAAGGCGGGTCCACGCGCGCCCGAGCCTGGTCCGACTCGATCTTCGGGTCAAGGCCGCTCGCCAAGGCGAGGGCGAGCCGGGACCACGGCGACCCACCACGGCCCCCGCCAGCCGTCTAGGATCAGCCGATGCCGTTGCGCGTCGCGATGATCGCCGCCGAGTGCGAGCCCTGGGCGAAGACCGGCGGCCTCGGCGACGTCGTCGACGCCCTGTCGCGGAGCCTCGGCCGCCTGACCGATCGGGTCGACGGCCCGGTCGACGTCTTCCTCCCCGGCTATCGGAGCGTGCCGGTGCCGGACGGTACGCCGGCCGGCCGACCCGTCCGCGTCCCCGATCCCCTCGCGCCGGATGGCGTGACCGAGGTCCGGATCCGCGACGTCGCGGCGAAGGGCTACCGGCTGCGGCTCGTCGACCACCCCGCGGCCTTCGATCGCGACGGGCTGTACGGTCCGCCGAGCGGCGGCGACTTCGCCGACAACCCATGGCGGTTCGGGCTGCTCGGCCGATCGGCCCTGGAGACCCTCCGCTCCGAGGGCGACCGGCCGGTCGACATCCTCCACGTCCACGACTGGCACGGCGGCCCCGCCGCGATCCAGCGCGACGCCTGGCTGGCCGACGACCCGGTCATCGGCCGAGCCGCGCTCGTCACCACGATCCACAACCTCGCGTACCACGGCTGGACCGACCGGCGGGATCTCCGGCAGCTCGGTCTCGTCCCGGGGGGCGGGGTGGTCGCGACGGACGCGCCCGGCGTGGACCTCCTGCGCGAGGCGATCGTCCGCTCGGAGGTGGCCAACACGGTGAGCCCCGGGTTCGCCCGCGAATCGCTGACCCCCGCCTCCGGCTTCGGCCTCGACGACGCGCTGCGGGCCAAGGGCGATCGCTACGTCGGGATCGTGAACGGGCTCGACACGGCGCTCTGGGACCCGGCCACCGATGCCGACCTCGCGGCGACCTACTCGGCGTCGGACCTCGGGGGCCGGGTCGCCTGCCGCCGCGACCTGTTGACCCGGATCGGGTTCGACCACGAGGATCGCAGCCCGGTCCTCGGGATGATCGGCCGGCTGGATCCGCAGAAGGGGTTCGACCTCCTGGCCGCGGCCGCCCCGCGGCTCCTCGACGAGGGCGCCCGGATCGTGGTCCAGGGCTCCGGCGACCCGGGCATCGCCGCGGCGCTCCGGACGCTCGCGACCGCGAAGCCCGTGCGCGTCGCCCTGATCGAGCGGTTCGACCGGGCGATGGCGCGCCGGATCTACGCCGGCGCCGACTTCTTCCTGATGCCGTCGCGGTTCGAGCCCTGCGGGACCGGCCAGATGATCTCGCTGCGCTACGGCACGCCGCCGATCGTCCGCCGGACGGGCGGCCTCGCCGATACCGTGATCGACGAGCTCCGGCATCCGGGCGAGGGCACCGGGTTCGCCTTCGACGAGCCGACCCCGGAGGCGCTCGCCGTCGCGTGCGAGGCGGCGATCCGGATGCGGACGCACCGCGGTCCGGACTGGGACGGCCTGATCCGGCGCGGGATGGCGGTCGAATTCGATTGGGACCGCTCCTCGACGCCGCAGTACGTCGACCTCTACGAGCGGGCCGTCCGGATCCGGAGGGGCGGCCGGGACTCGACCGGCGACCGGGTTCCGGGTGGCTGATCAGCCGGGTTCGAGGGCCCGGAGGAGCGCGACGACGGTCGCCTCGAGGCGGTTTCGCATCGGCGAGTGACCGCCGCCGGCGATCGTGAGCACGTGCTCGGCGCCGATGACCGCGCCGATCGCCTCGGCAGCCGGATCCGGCATGAGACCGCCGCTCGCGACCTCGCCTCGCACCAGCCGGATCGCCACCCCCGCGGCGGCGGGATCGCGGATCGCTTCCAGGCCGCCGTCCCAGTCTCCGTTCTCGGTGAGGATCGCCCGGACCGCCGGCTCGTCGAACTGGGTCAGCGGCTCCGCCTTCGCCACGACGTCGCCCCACGGCCAGGTCGGATGGAGCCGGCCGATCGCGTGGAGGGCCTCCTCGAGGTCGTCGTAGTGGCGCTCGATCGGGTCGTCGAGCATCGAGGCGATCGCCCCGATCGGCAGCGCCGGCGGGTCGAACAGGACGAGAACCTCCGGCCGGATGCCGGCGATCGGCAGCGCCGCCACGGTCATCCCGCCCCAGCTGTGGCCCACGATCCGGAGGTCGGGCCGATCGAGGCCGGCCGCTCGGAGGAAGGCCGCGATCGAGCCGGCGTTGTCGCGGATGGCGACGCGACCGGCCCAGTTGCCCGTTCGCCCGTGGCCGGCCTGGTCCGGCGCGACGACGTACCTGCCGAGGGCCACGCCCAGCGCCGGCGCGATCCTCCAGAAGGTCCGCGACGACGCCGTGATCCCGTGGACGAGAACGAGCGGCGGGTCGGCCGGGCGGCCCCAGGTCCGGGCGACGAAGGGGATCCCGTCGGCCTCCACCTCGAGGTCGACCGGCTCGGGCGGTGCGTCGAGCACCGCCACGACGTCGGGCGGCAGGTCGGCGATCGAAGCGACGATCGGGGAGGGCATCGACACGGGCCCGACCGTACCACGCGCGAACCGGCCTCCGGGCAGCGACTAGACTCTGCGGGCAACCCGTCGCCGGAGGGACCCGATGGCCAACCAGTTCGTCGTCGAGCTGAAGAACGAGCCGGGCGCGCTCGCCAACCTGGCGGAAGCGCTCGCCGCCGCGGGGATCGACCTGCGGGCGATCGGCGGCGGCGGGATCGGGACCTCCGGCCACATCATCATGACCACGGCCGACGACGACGGTGCCCGGGCGGTCCTCGAGGGCGGCGGCTACACCTTCATCGAGGGCGAGTCCATCCTCACCGAGGTCGACGACCGTCCGGGCGGGATGGCCAGGCTCTCGCGGGAGCTCGCGGACGCCGGCGTCAACATCTTCGGCCACCTGTTTTTGGGTCGGTGGGGCGACCGGGCGATGTTCGCCTTCGTCGTCGACGACCCGGACAGGGCGCGGCCGATCCTCGAACGCAAGGGCTGACCTCGAGCGCGCCGATCGCCTCGACGGGGCCGAGAACCGCCCGACGTCCTGCGGGCGTTGGCGGTGGTAGCGTCTCCTGACTCGTCACCGTTCGATCGACCACGGAGTGGGCCATGTTCGACGACGCCCAGCGGTACCTGTTCGACCTCCAGGGCTGGATCACCGTTCCGAACGCCCTCGACGCCCGCCAGCTCGAGGAGCTGAACGCGGAGTTCGACCGGCAGGTGGCGGTCGCCGTCGCTCCGGACGCCAATACCCACCGCTTCGGCGACATCCTGGATTGGGGCCCCGCCTGGTTGAACCTCATCGACAACCCGCGGGTGACCGATGTCCTCGAGGGCATCCTCGGTGCCGGGTTCCGTCTCGACCACGACTACGCCGACCTGATCCGGCGGGGCAAGGGGCCGATCGGGACGAGGCTCCACGGCGGTGCCACGCCGTTCGACGCCGGCCAGTCGTACGCGGTCCACGACGGCCAGATCCGGTCAGGGCTCGTGGTCGTCGCGTACAACCTCCGCGACGTCCATCCCGGCGACGGCGGGTTCGCGGGCGTTCCCGGCAGCCACAAGTCGAACTTCGCGCTGCCCGAGGAGTGGAAGGAGCTCGAGGTCGATCCGCCCCGGCCGTTCGTGACCCCGGTCACCGGGCCGGCCGGGACCGCGATCGTCTTCACGGAGGCGATGTCCCACGGCACGCTGCCGTGGAGCGGCAATGGTGAGCGCCGAACGGTCTTCCTGAAGTACAACCCGCACCCGATCGCCTGGTCGGCGCGGTTCTACGACCGGGATCGCTACCCGGGCCTCACGGAGCGGCAGCGATCGATCCTCGAGCCGCCGAACGCCCGCTACGGCGGCCGGCCGACGGCCTGACGGGCAAGATCGCCCCGCGGGCTCCTCCCGCGAGCCGCGAGCCGCGAGCCCTCGAGGCGCGAGCCGACGAGCCGGCGTCGAAATGAGCCGGATCCGGCGCCGCTGCGCGGGCCGGGCGACTCAGGCGGAGGCGGCCTTGGACGTCGAGCGGCGCGGGCCGCCCGCCGTACCCGCGGGCCTGGCGGCGGTCGTCCGCCTTGTCCGCGTCGTGCCCGCCGCGGCGTTCGTGCCCGCCGCGGCGTTCGTGCCCGAGGCAGCGGTCGTGCCCGAGGCAGCGGTCGTGCCCCGGCGGCGCCCGCCGGCCGTCGTTCGGGATCGCGTCGACCGGGATCGCGTCGAGCGGGTCTTGGTCCCGGCCTCGGCCGCGGCCTTCTTCCGGTGCTCGCCGATCCAGTAGTCCAGCGCCGCCCGCGTCTTCGTCTGCTGCTGGCCGCCGACCCTCACCCCGCGCCCGCGGAGATAGTCCCGTGCCTCCACGGCGACCTGGAACGACTCGGTCGGCAGGCACTTCGTCGAGAGCTCGAGGATCCGCGAGCCGTCCGGGTAGAACCAGAGCTCGGCGACGAACCGCCGGTTCAGCTCCGGCGGCGTGAACGTGGACTTCAGGGTGAAGTTCGGGCCGAGGATGACGAGCGAGTCGAGATCGATCCCGGCCGGGGCCCGCTCCGCGAAGAAAGCCCGCTGCTCCTTCGAGAAGATCTTCCGCAGCGGCAGATTCCCGGTGATCGCCTGGTGGATGTCGGCCGCCGTGGTCTTCCCTTTGAACGAGGCAGAGGCGACGTAGCCGCCCGGGATCATGTCGACCTCGACCGTCAACGCCCCGGACAGCCGCAGCTCCTTCGGCAGCTCGTCGGGGACGACCGGCCGGAGCTTGATCACCGTGTCCCCGCGGCCGCCCTGGATCCGCCGGGCGCGGACGACGAGGCCGGCCTTGTTCAGGTCGAGGTCGGGCGTGTCGAAGAAGAACACCTGGCGCGGTTGGGACTCCACCGGGTCGATCGGCAGGCCGCGGATCGTCGAGAGCTGCTCCGGGCTGGCGATGGACACCTTGAGCTCGGCCGTGTCCGAGCCCTTCAGCAGGCCGAGGACGGCCGTCAGGTCCTCCTCGGAGAGCCGCGGAGCGGCTTTGGCGGGGGTCGTCATCTGGTCGCCTCCAATGGCACGAAGCGCTCGATCGCCAGGCCGTGGCGCAGGCCGCGGTCGCTGACGACGAGGTGGTCCTGGTCGAGCTTGTCCATCACGGTCCGCACGATGCAGGCGCCGGCGAGGATCACCTCGGCCCGCTTCGGCTGCAGTCCGACGACGGACCGGCGGTCGTCGGCGTCGCGCGACCGGTAGAGCTCGATCTGGCGATCGACCTCCGCCGCGTCGAGACGCGCCCCCTGGACGCGGCTCGGGTCGTAGGTCGCCATCTCGAGCATCACGGCGGTCAGGTTCGTGATCGCGCCGCCC
>DATBGP010000291.1:0-2709 GCA_036557925.1 Candidatus Limnocylindrales bacterium
CGGATGTCCGAGGCCTGGCCGGCGGCGTCCGTGTTGCGGTGCTTGACGATCAGGTTCGCTGCGTCACCACCGTACGCGGCCCACTGGGCCTTGGCGGTGCAGACCTGCTCCTCACGGAAGCCGTTGCCGACGCCCGCAGCGTTCGAGTAGCCGATCTTGTAGCTGCCGGCCGAGAGCGCCGCGGCCGACGGGGCCTCCGACGCGGCTGCCGAGGCGGCAGCCGATGCAGCGGTCGACGGGGCCGCCTGCGACGCGGCCGTCGACGGCGCCGCAGCGCTCGGCGCGGTGGTCGCGCCGCTGCTGCAGGCCGACGCCACCAGCATGACCGCAGCCATGCCGGCGAACAGCCGTCCGATCCTTGTCCGTTGCGTCATGCGTTCTCCTCCTCGTTCCGACGACACGACGTGTCGTTTCGACGACGTGGTACCGGGCGGGATGGCAGCGCCCCCTGCGCCACCCGCGTCGACGAGATCCGATCGATCAGGTCTCACACCTCCTGGGGATCATCGCGCCGTCAGCCCCGGCCGACGACGCGGGCGATCCGCCGCGCATGCTCACGGTAGGCGGAGTCGAAGAGTTCGCGCGAGCGTTCGGCGCCTACGACCGAGGCTCGGGTGAGGACGGGTGGCATCGTTCCACGGGCGACCAGCAGCTCGGCCGTTCGCACCTTGATCGAGTTGACGATCACGACGGCCGCGATAGTCGACGCCGGACCGACCGGCGTGTCAAGTCCCTCGATCCAGCTGAGGGCGTCGGCCTCGGGGGTGCAGAGGTCGATGACCAGGTCGGCCTCGTCGAGGAGCCGCGTTCCGACGAGCGGGTCGACGGGCGCCGTCTGCGACTCGCGGACGGCCGTGACGGCGATCACCCGGATGCCGCGGGCCCGCGCGCCGCGGGCGATCTCGACCGGCACCGCCGTCGTGCCGCCGGCCGAGAAGACCATCATCACGTCCGATGGGCCGAAGGTGAAGTTCGAGAGGATGACCTCGGCGAGGCCCGGCGTCCGCTCGATGTACATCGCCTGGCGCTGGCCGTTGGCGCCCACGACCTGGGTGTGGAACGTCATGGACAGCTCGACCATCGGGTTGAAGCCCGGGTACGAGCCGTAGCGCGGGAACATCTCCTCGACGGGGATCCGGGAGTGACCTGTCCCGAAGAGGTGGACAAGACCGTCGGCCGAGATCGCGTCGGCGGCCCACTGGCTCGCGGTCTCGATCGCCTCCGCCTGCGTCGCGGCGATCTCGTCGAGGACGCCCGTCACGGCGTCCAGCCAGCGCAACGCGGGCGGGGCGGCCACGGTCGTCACTCGTCCGCGCTCGAACCGGCGCCGCTCGCGGCGGAGCCGCCGGCCGAGGCGCCCACCGGCTCGCGGCCGGCCTTCCGGGCGCGGAAGTCGTCGATGATCGTCGCAGTCGCCGTCGCGCCGATCCGGGTCACGCCCAGGTTCATGACGTCGATCAGCGCGTCGAGCGTCCGGACGCCGCCGGCCGCCTTCACCGCCACGTGCGGCGACGTGTTCGCCCGCATCAGCCGGAGGTCGTCGTGGGTGGCGCCGGACGCGGCGAACCCGGTCGACGTCTTCACGAAGTCGCCGCCGGCCGCCTCGGTGAGGTGGCAGGCGCGGACCTTCTCGTCGTCGGTCAGGTAGTGGTTCTCGAAGATCACCTTGACGATCGCGCCGGCCGCATGGGCGACCTCGACGACGGCCCGGATGTCGGCCTCGACATCGGCGTCCCGGCCGGACTTCAGCGCGCCGATCTGAAGGACCATGTCGATCTCGGTCGCTCCGTCGGAGAGCGCCTGGCGGGTCTCGGCGACCTTCGTCTCGGTCGTGCAGTAGCCGTGGGGGAAGCCGACGACGGTGCCCACCTCGACGTCGGTCCCGCCGAGGATCGCCTTCGCCCGCCGGACGTGGACCGGCGGCACGCAGACGCTCGCGACGTCGTAGCGGGCGGCCAGCCGGCAGCCGTCCTCGACGAACGCGTCGTCCAGCTCGGGCCGGAGCAGCGAGTGGTCGATCGTCTTCGCGATGTCGCGCTCGGTCAGGTTGTCAACGGTGAGCACCCCGGTCCTCCGCACTGAGGTGTCGCGACCGTTCATTTGATGTACGGCCTCAGGACGTCGCGGGCCAGGAGGAAGCCGCGCTTGACGAGGTCGTCGGTCTTCTCGAAGTCGCGGTCCTCGTGCTCGATGATCACGTCGCCGTCGTAGCCCGTCCGCCACAGCGCCCCGAACAGGTCCGACCAGTCCACGTCGCCGAGGCCCGGCAGGCGCGGCACCTGCCAGCCGATGCCCATCGAGAACACGCCGCGCTCGTACAGGCCTTCGCGATCGATCCAGAGGTCCTTCGCCTGGACGTGGAGGATGTGCGGCCCGAACTCCGTGATGAACCGGGGGATGTCGATCATCTGGAGGACCAGGTGGCTCGGGTCGAAGTTCAGGCCGATCGTCCCGCCCCACTGCTCGAGGATCCGTCGCCAGATCCGCGGGTTTGTCGCGATGTTGTGCCCGCCCGGCCACTCGTCGAAGGAGAAGAGCATCGGGCAGTTCTCGATCGTGAGCTTCCGGCCATGGTCGTTCGCGAACGACACGATGTCCGGCCAGACCCGGAGGGCTTCCTCCCAGTTGTCGTCCTGGTTCTTCGCGTCGTCGCCGCCCATGAACGTGTTGACGAGCGGGACGTCCATCAGCTCGGCGGCGGTCATCACG
>DATBGP010000292.1:0-9697 GCA_036557925.1 Candidatus Limnocylindrales bacterium
GGCCTCGGGCGCCGTCGCCAGCTCGACGCGCTCACCATCGATGACGAGGCGGATCCCCCGATCGGCGAGGCTGAGCTCGAGGTCGCCGAGCGTGGCATCGACGGCGGCCCGGTCGACGCCCGCGAGTGCCGCGATCTCGCGCCGGCTGAGCGGCCGTTCGGCGACGAACAGCAGGCCCTCGAGGATCGCCTCGGTCAGCTCGATCGGCGGGCGTTCCTCGGCTCGCGCATCCGGCGAGGGGGGCGCAGGCGCGTCACCGAGCGCGATCGCGTCGGGGTCGTGCTCGTCGGTCATGCGAAGGACTCCAGGCTCTCATCGAGGGGCGCGTCGTCTGCGAGCGTGTCGGTCGCCCGGGCCACGATGGCACCCCACGGCTCGGCCTGCTCGACGACGATCTCGCGCCGCTTCATCAGCTCCAGCATCGCGAGGAACGTGACCGCCACGACCACCCGGTCCCGGACCCCCGTCAGCAGGTCCTGCAGGACGATCGAGGACGCCCCGCGGAGGGCCGCCCGGATGATCGCCGCGCGCTCGGTGAGGGTGATCGTCCGCGGAACGACCTCCGGCGGCGGGGCCGGCGGCTCGACGATGACCGCGAGCCGGCCGAGCGCCGCCGGCAGGATCGCGACGTCGAGCGGCGGGCCCTCCGGTGGGCGGGCGCCCGCGAGGCCCGCCGCGCCGGCGACCGCGGGCTCGCGCCGGAACAGCCCGACCCGATCGAGGGCGACCTCCTGGAGGCGTCGCCCGGCGTCCCGGTGGGCGCGGTACAGGAGGAGGCGGGCGCGCAGCTCGGCCTCGGGATCCGGCTCGTCCTCGGGGAGCACCCCTGGGGCCGTTTCGATCCGCCGCGGCAGGATCGCCCGGCTCTTGATCAGGATCAGCTGGCTCGCGACGGCGACGAAGGCGCTGACGTTGCCCAGCCGGTCCGTCTCGAGCGTCACGAGCGCGTCGAGATAGGCGTCGGCGAGCGCGCCGAGCGGAACGGTCACGACGTCGAGCTGCCGCGCCTCGATCAGGGCGAGGAGGAGCGCGAGCGGGCCGTCGAACGTCTCGAGCTTCACCTGCGTCGCGGCCTCCGGCCGGCGGCCGGCCCCGAAGACGACGGCGGGCGCAGCTCGAACGCCGTCGACCTCGACGGCTCCGATGCCGCCCGCCGGTTCGGCCGACATCAGCAGGCCTCGTCGGCGAGCCGCAACCGCTCGCCCGCCTCGGGATCCAGCGGCCGGTCCTGGTGGCGGATCAGCTCGACGGTTCGAACGGAGCAACCGGCGCGGGCGGCGAGCTCCGCGGAGGAGTCGGCGTGGACACGCAGGCGATCGATCGCCGCGCCCCAGCCCGGCACGATCGCCGCGGGCCGCCAGAATGCGCGGCCGTATCGGTGTCCGAGCGCGTACGCGATCCGCGGCCCGACGCCGGTATCGCCCTTGCCGCAATCGTGGAGGAGCCCCGCGACGAGCACGTCGCGCTCGGTCTCGCCCGCGGCCCCCAGCCAGGCGACCACGTCGAGCCCATGCCGCCGATCGGCGACATGCATCGCATCGAACAGTGCGAGCTCCTCGGGCCGTAGCCAGCCGGCCAGCTCCGACCGCTCGGCGCCGGAGACGCGTGCCCGGACGTGGCCGTACGTCCGGCGGACCTTGCCGGACCACCAGTCGCGGCCACCGCCTCGGGTGGGTGCACCGGGAGCCCTCGAGGCAGCGTCAGAAGAGGTCAATGCCGACCAGCAGGTTGACGATCGGGAGGCCGATCCGCGTGAAGATCGTCCCGAAGAGCGTCTGGTTGCCCGGGAAGATCGGCACGAACGCGACGATCAGCAGCAGGAGGAAGCCGTACTGCTCCAGGATCGGCCGCCATTGCCACGCCTGGCGCGGGCTGAGCAGCGAGAACAGGACCTTGGATCCGTCGAGCGGGGCGACCGGGATGAAGTTGAACAGCATCAGCGCGATGTTGATGACCACGAAGTTCGCGAGCGTCTCGAGGACCATGATCGGGATGTCCGTCCCGCTCTGGAAGGCCGCGAACACGGCGCGGAAGACGATCGCCCCGAGGGCCGCCAGGAGCAGGTTCGACAGCGGTCCCGCGGCCGCCACGATCCCCTCGCTCCCCCGACCGCCGCGGAGGTTGCTCGGGTTCACCGGCGTCGGCTTCGCCCAGCCGATCCCGAACCCGATCAGGCTCGAGACCAGGAGCAGCAGCCCGCCGAGCGGATCGAAATGGACGATCGGGTTCAGGGTGATCCGGCCGAACAGCTTCGCGGTCCCGTCGCCCAGTCGCCACGCGGCGTAGGCGTGGGCCGCCTCGTGGACGGGGAAGGCGATCAGGAGGATGAGCCCGGCCGCGAGGAGGCGCGGGAGGATGGTGTCCAGGTCCACGGAGGTCCCTCAGGGATGGGTCGACCGCGTCATCGTACCGGCCGCCGGACGCGTGCGAACCGGACGGCGCCGCCCCGGACGGCCGCGGTGACCGTCGACGCGGTCGGAAGGGTCAGAGCCGGCCGAGCAGGTCGGCCTTCTTGGCCTCGTACTCCTCGGCGCTGATCGCGCCCCGATCCCGCAGGTCCGCGAGGCTCGCGAGGGTCCGGGTCACGTCCTCGGCGGACATCGTGCCCTGACCCGAGGACGGCGCTGCCCCGGCGCCGGCGGCGACCCCGGCGGCGGCGCCGACCGCGGACCCGGCCGGATCGCCGGGCACCGAGCGGATCGCCGGGGCGGGCATCGGCTTGGCCCCGGAGAGCTCCAGCTCGAGCTCGTGCTTCGCCTCGAGCATCGTCCGCTTGAAGCCGTCCGCGTCGCGCAGCATCCGGAGCCGCGAGATCCCGCTCTCGGACGCGGTCAGGACCTCCAGGTCGCCGAAGCCGAAGATCCGGCCGAAGATCGAGACCTTCAGGATCGCGTCGTTGATCTTCTCCAGCGAGCTGTCGATGACTTCCTTGTTCAGGACGCCGCCGAGCTGGAGGACCCGTCGGGACGTGACGACGAACTCCTCGTTCTGCCAGCGCAGGACCTGCCAGGCGAACCACAGGAGCCCGACGATCACGAGGGCGACGACGACCCAGCCGACGATCCCCGAGACCCCCTCGTTGCCCCGGAACACGGTGGCGGTGAGGACCAGCAGGAAGACCGCGACGATCCAGGCGACGAAGGCGTAGGCGGCGTTCGCGACGAGGACGAACCAGTGCTGGTGCTCGCGACGGAGCGGCTGCTCGCCCGATGCGAGGACGTTGTCGAGGTAGGCCATCGGCGGCAGTCGCTCCCCTGCTGTCAGGCCCGCGGGTGGGCCCGGGCGTAGACCTCCCGGACCCGCTCGCCGGTGAGGTGCGTGTAGAGCTGGGTCGTGGAGATACTCGCATGTCCGAGCAACTCCTGGACGACCCGGAGATCGGCACCGTTCTCGAGCAGGTGGGTCGCGAACGAGTGGCGGAGGGTGTGCGGGGAAACGCGTTCGCCCAGGCCGGCCCGGCGGGCCGCCCCACGCACGATCGCGAACGCCTGCTGGCGGGCGAGGCGGCCGCCGCGATCGCCGAGGAAAAGCGGGCCGCCCCGGACGGGTTCCACGTGATGGAGGGCGAGCAAGGCCGGCCGATCCTCCGCGATCCAGCGGGCCAGCCAGTCGAGCGCGACGTCGCCCACGGGGACCAGCCGCTCCTTGTCGCCCTTGCCGATGACGCGGACGAAGCCACCATCCATCGAGAGGTCCTCGCGGTCCAGCCCCAGGCCCTCGCTGACCCGCAGCCCGGCCGCGTAGAGCAGCTCCAGGAGCGCCCGGCTGCGGAGGTCCGGCGCGGCCTCGAGCAGCGCGTCCACCTGGGCCACCGTGAGCGTCTCCGGCAGGAGCCGTGACTGCCGCGGCAGGTCGATGTGACTGGCGATGTCCCGGGCGATCAGGCCGTCGCCGTAGGCGAAGCGGTAGAACCCGCGCAGGCTCGCCGCGCGGCGACGGAGCGAGGTGGGAGCGAGACCGGGATCGCTCGGCCGGCCGCGCCGGGTGCGCTCGGCGAGATGCCGCCGGGCCGCCTCCGGACCGTCCGCCCAGGTGGCCGTCGCCTCCGGGTCCGCCGCGAAGTCCGCGAGGTCGCCGCGATAGGCCCGGAGCGTCGCGGGCGACAGCCCGCGCTCGACACGGAGATACGTCAGGTACTCGTCGATCGCCCGATCGAGCGACGGCGTCGACACCCGCTGGCTCAGGCGGCGCCCGCCCGGCGAGCGCGCCACGCCTCGGCCCGGTCGAGCAGCTCCCGGGCGGCGGCGAGGGCGTTGGATCCGCCGGCAGCCTCGCCGCCTGCCAGCATCGCCGCCAGCTCGACGATCCGGGCCTCGTGGTCGAGGTTCCGGACCTCGGTCACCGTTCGACCGCCGCGCTCCCGCTTCGCGATCTGGAAGTGCGCGTCGGCGTGCGCCGCGATCTGTGGGAGGTGGGTCACGCAGAGCACCTGGTGATCCCGCCCGAGCGCCCACAGGCTCCGCCCGATCGGGTCGGCGCTCCGGCCCCCGATCCCCGTGTCGATCTCGTCGAACACCAGCGTCGGCGTGTCGTCGGCCTCGGCGAGGACCTGGCGGATCGCAAGCGCGACACGGCTCAGCTCGCCGCCCGAGGCGATCCGCGCCAGCGACCGCGACGGTTCGCCCGGGTTCGGCGCGAGCCGGAAGACGACCTGATCGATGCCGGTCGCGTCGAACGCGAGCGCGTCGCCGTCGACCTCCACGGCCGGCTCGTCGTCGTCCGCGGGCCGCCGGCCGAGACCCACCTCGAACACGCCGGCCGGGAACCCGAGCTCCACCAGCACCCCGTCCACGGCCGTCCCGAGCCTCGCCGCGGCGGTCCGCCGCGCCGCGGACAGGTCGGCCGCCGCCGCCGCGACCCGTTCGAGGAGCCGCGCGTCGTCGGCCTGGCGCAGGGCCCGCTCCGCGTCGACGCCGCGCAGCCGCTCCGCCTCGAACGCCGCGTGCTCGCCGTGGGCGATCACCGCCGCCTCGTCATCGCCGTATCGCCGCTCGAGGGCGAAGATCGTCGAAAGCCGCTCGGACAGCCGAGCGAGCTCGGCCGGATCGTGGTCGATCGTCTCGACGACGTCCCGAGCGGTCGACGCCACGTCCTCCAGCTCCGCCTCGAGCCCGGCCAGCCGCTCCGAGATCACCTCGAACCGCGGGTCGAGGCGGGCCAGGGCGCGGGCCTCCCGCAGCGCCACGGCCGTAGTCTCCCGGGCGCTTCCCTCCTCGCCCGCCAGCGCCTCCTCGAGCGTCGCCCCGCCGCGGGCGATCGCCTCGCCGTGCTGGGCCGCGTCCAGCCGCGACCGGATGGCCTCGGCCTCGCCGACCTGGAGCCGGGCCGCCGCGATCTCGTTCGCCTCGTGCTCCGCCAGCTCGAGGCGTCGGGCGAGCTCCCGCGGGTCGAGCTCGAGCGCCGCCAGGAGCGCCCGGTTCTCGCGCCAGCGGTCGACCGCCGCCGACGTCGCCGCCCGGAGCGACGGATGGCCGCCGAACGCGTCGAGGAGGTCCCGTTGCCAGCGCTCGTCCAGGAGCCGTTGCTGGTCGTGCTGCCCGTGGATCTCCACGAGTCGCCCGGTCACCTCGGCGAGGCGCCCTGCGGTCACGGGCTCGTCGTCGAGCCGGGCGGTCGAACGGCCGGACGCCGAGACCTCGCGCGTCGCGATCAGCGACTCCGGCAGCCGGTCGAAGAGGGCCGTGACCCGCGCGGCGTCTGCGCCGTGCCGGACCAGGGTCGTGTCCGCGCGGGCACCGGTCGCGAGGCCGAGGGCGTCGATCAGCAGGCTCTTGCCCGCCCCGGTCTCGCCGGTGAAGACGTTCAGGCCCGGCGCGAGCTCGAGCCGGAGCCGGTCGATGAGCGCGAGATCGACGACCGACAGCTCGAGCAGCCGGCCGACCGCGGCCTCGGCGGCGTCAACGCC
The DNA here is from genome assembly GCA_036557925.1 of Candidatus Limnocylindrales bacterium. GTDB lineage: Bacteria > Chloroflexota > Limnocylindria > Limnocylindrales > CSP1-4 > CF-46. The sequence goes on from DATBGP010000292.1 coordinate 5,906, forward strand.
CTCGGCTGCGTCCGATGCCCCGACCGCCATCACCGCCACCGGCTCCCGGCTCATGACGGCAGCAGCTCGACCTTGCGCCGGAACAGGTCCCAGAAGGGCTGGCTGCCCGCGGGCTCGACGAGCCGGATCGGCCGGGCCAGCGCCCGGACCTCGATCACGTCGCCGACCGCAACCGGCATGTCGTCCCGTCCGTCGATCGAGACGATCGCCTCGTTCGCGTCCACGACCCGGCATCTGACCGTCTGCTCTGGTCCCACGACGACCGACCGGATCGCCGAGAGATAGCCGGCGATCGGCGTGACGATCAGGTTCCGGCTGTCCGGCGCGACGACCGGACCGCCGGCGCTGAACGAGTAGCCGGTCGAGCCGGTGGGACTCGAGACGACGAGGCCGTCGGCGATGAACGTGGCGAGGTGGCTCGGCCCGATCGCGACGTCGAGGCGGACCACCCGCGCCAGCGCGCCCCGGGCGATCACCACGTCGTTCAGGGCGTGATGGACCTCCGGCACGGCGGACGCGCCACGCAGGATCCGCGCCTCGAGCGCCATCCGTTCGTCGATCGCGAACTCGCCGGCGACGAGCTTCGCGAGCACCGCCTCGAGCTCGTTCGCCTCGACCTTCGAGAGGAAGCCGATCTTCCCGAGGTTCATCCCGAGCAGGGGCACGTCGACCTGGACGACGGCCCGGGCGGCGCGCAGGAGCGTGCCGTCGCCGCCGAGGACGACCAGGACGTCGCTCGTGGCGAGCTCCCGGCAGAGCGTCTCGAAATCGGCCGCCTGGGCGGCCCACTGGTCGACGCCGTGCATCCGGCACCAGCCGCTCGCCCGTTCGGCCAGATCGACCGCGGCCTCGTTCGTCGGGTTGTACGCGAAGCCGATCCGTCGGACGGTCATCCCCCGGTCACCGTCGCGATCCGCCCGGCGAGGTCCGCGCGGCCGGGTCCGGCCGCGAGATGGACGAGGAACTCCCGGTTGCCCTCCGGGCCGAGGATCGGCGAGGCGATCAGATCGCGCGTGCCCAGCCCGACCGAAGCCGCGTGCTCGGCGACCCGCTCCAGGACTGCGCCATGGGCCGCCGCGTCGCGCACGACGCCGTGGTCCGTTGCGCCCTTGCCCACCTCGAACTGGGGCTTCACGAGGGCGACGATCGGGGCTCCCGTTCGCAGCGTGGACGCGACCGGTCCGAGAACGAGCTCCAGCGAGATGAAGGAGACGTCGATCACGGCCAGGTCGACCGGCTCGCCGAGCGACGCCGGCGTCAACGTGCGCGCGTTCGTCCGATCGTGGATCACGACCCGCGGGTCCCTCGCGACCCGGTCGGCCAGCTGGCCACGCCCGACGTCCACGGCGTGGACCCGCGCCGCGCCGCGCTGCAGCAGGACGTCCGTGAAGCCCCCGGTCGAGGCCCCGGCGTCCAGGCAGACGAGACCCGCCGGATCGATCCCGAAGGCATCGAGCCCCGCCGCGAGCTTGTGCCCGCCGCGGCTGACATACGGCTCCTGCTCGAGGACTGCGATCGGCACGTCGGCCTCCACGAGGTCGCCCGCCCGCCGGTCCAGCCGTGCCCCATCGCCCGCTCCCACCCGGACCTTGCCGGCAAGGATCAGCGCCTGGGCGCGCGTCCGCGTCTCGGCGAGGCCGCGGTCGACGACGAGCTGGTCCAGGCGCTGACGGGGGCGACGCTCGGTGGCGGGAGTCACCCGGCTATCGTGGCACAGCGGCCTTCGCCGCGGCTCACCTGAGGGTCGAACGATCTCACTGGCCGGGCGATCGGCTGCCACGGCTGAGCGCCGCGACGGGCCGAAACGGTCAGGCTGTGGCAGCTGCCCCGACGGAGGGCCGCAGCGCGAGCGACTCGAGCGTCTCGCGGACCTGAGCCGTCAGCCCGGCCGCGTCGAGGCGGAGCACGCGTCGGAGGTCCGCGACGGAGCCGTGGTCGACGAACGACTCGCCGGGGATCCCGAGGATCCGGACCGGCACTTCGCGAAGCGCCGGATCGGTCAGCCGGGCGGCCTCGATCGCCTCGAGCACCCCGGCCCCGAACCCGCCGGTCACCACACTCTCCTCGAACGTCACGACCAGCTTCACCCGCCGCGCCCGGTCGAGGATCAGGCCCGTGTCGAGCGGCTTCGCGAACCGCGCGTTGATCACGCCGACGGACCAGCCGTCGAGTGCGAGCGCGGCCGCTGCCTCCACGGCCCGGGCCACGATCGGCCCGAAGCCGACGAACAGGACGTCGGAGCCCTCGCGGAGGGCCTCGCCGGCGCCGATCGGGATCGCCGCAGGCTCGACCGCCTCCAGCCCGAAGCCGGGGTCGCGCGGATAGTGCAGGGCGAACGGCCGGTCCTGCCGCAGGCCGCTGATCAGGAGCGAGCGGAGCTCCTGCTCGTCCTTCGGGCTCGCGATCACGAGGTTCGGCAGCTGGCGCTGGGCAGGCAGCGTGAACATCCCCTGGTGACTCGTGCCGTCCTCGCCGACGAGCCCGGCCCGATCGACGGCGATCAGCACCGGCTGGTCGTTCTGGCAGACGTCGTGGACGGTCTGGTCGAACGCCCGCTGGAGGAACGTCGAGTACAGGGCCACGACCGGGCGCATCCCGCCCATCGCCAGCCCGGTCGCGAGGGCGACCGAGTGCTGCTCGGCGATCCCGACGTCGATGAATCGCTCGGGATACGCCGCCTGGAACGAGGAGAGCCCGGTCCCCGTCGGCATCCCGGCGGTGATCGCGACGATCCGCGGATCGGTCCGGGCCTGCTCGACGAGCTCCTTCACGAAGACCGCGGTGTAGTTCGGCTGCCTGGGCGGCGCGACGACCGCCGAGGCCGGCGCGGCATCGTCGGCCATCGACTCGGCCGGCATGCTGCCATGGCCGTTGCCGTTCGCCCGACCGTTGGCCGGCACCGCGATCGGCGGCAGCGCGGCGCCATGGAACCCGACCTGGTCGGCCTCGGCCGGGCGGAAGCCGTGGCCCTTCTGCGTCCGGACATGGACGATCACGGGCCCGCGGAGCTCGAGCGCCTGCTGGAAGGTCGAGAGCAGCGCCCGGATGTCGTGACCGGGGACCAGGCCGATGTACGTGATCCCGAGGTCCTCGAAGAGCCGACCCGGCTGGGCGAAGTTCACGACCGAGGCCCGGAGCCGCTGGCTCAGCTCGCGCACCGTGGGCCCGACGGCCGGGATCCGCCCGACGAGCTCGTCGTATTTGGTCCGGCTCGACTGCCACGTGCCGGACAGCTTGATCTGGCTCAGGTACGTCGAGAGGCCGCCGACGGTCGGGCTGATCGACATCTCGTTGTCGTTCAGGACGATGAGTAGCTGGGTCTTCCGCTGGCCGATGTCGTTGAGCGCCTCGAGGCTGAGCCCGCTCGTGATCGCGGCGTCCCCGACGACGACGGCGATCCGCTCGGACGTGCCCTTGAGGTCGCGAGCCGCGGCCAGCCCCTGCCCGATCGAGAGACCCGTCCCCGCGTGGCCGCCGTCGAACACGTCGTGCTCGCTTTCCGTCCGGCGCGGGAAGCCGCCGACTCCGCCCAGCTGACGGAGCGTGCCGAAGCGCTCGAACCGGCCCGTCAGGAGCTTGTGCGGGTAGGCCTGGTGGCCGGTGTCCCAGACGATCCGGTCGCGGGGCGATTCGAGGAGCCGGTGCAGGGCGATCGTGAGCTCGACGACGCCGAGCGAGCTGCCGAGGTGGCCGCCCGTTGAGGCCACCGTCGCGATGATCGTCTCGCGGATCTCGGCGGCGAGCGTCTCGAGCTCCGCCTCGGTGAGACCGCGGAGGTCGGCGGGACCGTGG
>DATBGP010000293.1:0-5698 GCA_036557925.1 Candidatus Limnocylindrales bacterium
GAAGCCCGTCGCGCCTTCTGGGCGGCAACGGCGGGCGGAGTGGTCAACGGACCACGGTCGGGACACCGTAGGACCGACCCGCCGCGATCGGTGTGGCATCCGCTGTTCGGTGGCTGTCAATCGCGTTGCAGCCACGTGTCGACCGTCCAGCTCAGCCGTCCGAGGCCGTTCGATGCTGCTGTGGCGTCCGGTGGACCCCGGAGCGGTCCGGGGCAGACGCATGGATCGAAGGTACCTCTCACCGCTGGCTCGATCGGTCCGGTGCGTTCGGACAGCCGTGCCCGGACGATCTGCCCATCGGCCGTTCGACCGCCCTTCCTCCCGTCACCGGGCGGCGCCGGCTCCATGTCATCTCGGAGGTCTCATTCGTCATGCCCAGATCGTCCATCACGAGGGTCGCGAAGCACCGCCGCGGGGCGTCGGTGCTCGTCGCCGCGGTCCTGATGCTCGCGTCGACCGGCGCCGCCGACGCCGCGCTGCGCTACAGCAACACGACGCGCATCTATGCGTGCGTGAACAAGACCACGAAGGTCGCTCGCATCGTCGTCCCGCGCAACGGCCATACGGCCTGCCGTCGGACGGAGCGTCTCGTCAGCTGGGCGAAGACGCAGTACGTCGGCCCGAAGGGCGCCACGGGCGCGACCGGCGCCCAGGGTCCGATGGGCCCGATGGGACCGATGGGTCCTGCCGGCGCGAAGGGCGCGACCGGGGCGACCGGGGCAGCCGGGTCGAACGGTGCTGCCGGCATCGCCGGGTCGATCGGCCCGATCGGGCCCGCCGGGGCTGATGGCGCCGACGGCGCCCAGGGTCCCGCGGGTGCCGATGGCGCCCAGGGTCCGGCTGGCGCCGACGGCGCTCCGGGTGCCGATGGCGCCCAGGGTCCCGCGGGTGCCGATGGCGCCCAGGGTCCGGCGGGCGCCGATGGCGCTCCGGGTGCCGATGGCGCCCAGGGTCCGGCTGGCGCCGACGGCGCTCCGGGTGCCGATGGCGCCCAGGGTCCGGCTGGCGCCGACGGCGCTCCGGGTGCCGATGGCGCCCAGGGTCCCGCCGGTGCGGACGGAGCCCAGGGTCCCGCCGGTGCCGACGGCGCTCCGGGTGCCGATGGGGCTCCAGGTCCCCAGGGTCCGGCCGGTGCCGATGGCGCTCCGGGTCCGCAGGGTCCCGCGGGGGCCGATGGCGCTCCGGGTCCGCAGGGTCCGGCCGGCGCCGATGGCGCTCCGGGTCCCCAGGGTCCTGCCGGTCCGGCCGGCGGCCTGAACGGGACCTCGATCGTCCATGCCACCTCGGCCAGCTTCGACAAGAACACGGACACCAACACCATCACGGTGAGCTGTGGTTCGGGCACGACGATGGTCGGCGGCGGCGCCACGATCACCACGACCGACAACTACCAGAAGGTTCAGCTGACCTCGTCCTACCCGAGCGCTTCGAACACGTGGAGCGCTTCGGCGGCGGCGAATGTCGGCAATGGCAAGACCTGGTCGATCTCGGTCTACGCGATCTGCGCCAGCTGATCGCCTGACCCTGCGACCTGCGCCGCGGCCGGGCAACCGGCCGCGGCGCTTCCGTGTGCGCCGACGTCTGGGGCACGTTCTCTGCGGCCGGATTGCCGGACGTGGCCGACCGTCACGTTCGCGCGCCCCGGACCCTTCCGCGTCCTCGACGTGACCCCCCAGGCGCGTTGCCCCGTCGCGGCGCAGCCGCAGTTCCGGATGTGGTTCACGGGCACGTTCATACGTCGTGACGACCGTTCTCGTCGTGGATGTGCGCCACAGACACATCGGGCAAGTCAGTCACGCTCGTCTCGGGATCCGGACGTGGCGCGGCGCGTTTCAACGTGTGCCAGCTGCACATCCAGCAACATCGAGCCGGCCGGATTTCGGGCGGGTCAACCGGCGCCGGACTCGGGGCGGGCCGGGTCGGGGCGGCCAACCGGCGCCGGGTTCGGGCCGGCCTGGAACGCCGCGGGTCCTCGCGAGGGTCGAATATCGACAGGGCTCGCGGCTGCGTCGATCAGCTGACGGAGACCTCCCGCAGCCGGCCCTGAAGGAACGCCCGCTCCGGCTCGTTCGTCGTCAGCTCCAGGGCGCGCCGGTAGGCCGCGGCGGCCTCGGCCCGGCGCCCGAGCCGTCGGAGCAGATCCGCTCTCGTGGAATGCAGGTACGGGTACTCGGACAGCTGCCCGGACACGGCGATCGTCTCGACCATCGCCAGACCCCGCTCCGGCCCATCGGCCATGGCCACCGCGACCGCGCGGTTCAGCTCCACGACCGGTGACGGCGCGATCCGCCCGAGCACCGAGTAGAGCCCGGCGATCTCCGTCCAGTCCGTCTCGTCGGTCGAGGCGGCGTCGTCGTGGAGGGCCGCGATCGCCGCCTGGAGCTGGTACTGGCCGACACGCCGCATCCGCATCGCCCGGTCCAGCGTCGTCCGGCCCTCGTCGATCCGCGCCCGGTCCCAGCGCGATCGATCCTGGTCGTCGAGGAGGACCAGCTCCCCGGCCGGTCCGGATCGCGTCTCCCGTCGGGCGTCGTGGAAGAGCATCAGCGCCAGGAGCCCCAGCACCTCGGGCTCGTCCGGCATGAGCTCGCCGAGGACCCGCGTCAACCGGATCGCCTCGGCGCAGAGCTCGCGGCGGATCAGGCGGTCGCCGGCCGATGCGTGGTAGCCCTCGTTGAACACGAGATAGAGGACGCGGAGCACGCCGTCGAGCCGGTCCGGCAGGGCAGCGTCGTCCGGCACGCGATAGGGAATGCCCGCGTCGCGGATCTTCTTCTTCGCCCGGACGAGCCGCTGGGCCATCGTCGGCTCGGGCACGAGGAATGCCCGGGCGATCTCGGGCGTTGTCAGGCCGCCGAGGGTTCGCAGGGTCAGCGCGACCCGGCCGTCGATCGGCAGCGCCGGATGACAGCACGTGAAGATCAGCCGGAGCCGGTCGTCGACGATCGGGCTCACGACGCCCGCCCCGTCGAGGGCCGCGTCGGGATCGATGGCCGCCAGCTCCTCCTCGATCGCCGCTTCACGTCGGAGCAGCTCCTCCTTCTCGGCCAGGACCTTCCGGCGCCGCACCCGGTCGATCGCCCGGTTCCGGGCGGTCGTCGTGATCCAGGCGCCCGGGTTCTCGGGCACGCCGCGACTCGGCCAGGTCTCGAGGGCGGTGATGAAGGCGTCCTGGACCGCTTCCTCGGCGAGGTCGAAGTCGCCGAGGACCCGGATCAGCGTGGCGACGGCCCGACCCTGCTCCTCACGGAAGACGCGGTCGACGACGGCGTGCGGATCGGCCGGGGTCGTCGCCAAGGGTCAGGCGGTCGCCTCCGCGGCGGCCGGCTCGCTCGAGCCGGAACCGGTGTCCCAGATCGGCCGGACCTCGATCGACCCGTCGCGGGCGCCGGGGATCCTCGCGGCCAGCTCGATCGCCTCGTCGAGGTCGCGCGCATCGATCAGGTAGAAGCCGCCCAGGGCCTCCTTCGTCTCGGCGAACGGGCCGTCGGTCGTGAGCGTCTGGCCGTCCCGGACCCGGACCGTCGTCGCGGTGGCGACCGGCTGGAGCGCCTCGGCCGCGACGAACGCGCCTCGCTCGCGGACCTCGCGGGTGTACGCGTTGTAGTCGCCCATCACGGTCGCGATCACCTCGGGCGGCGTGTCCTCCGGAGCCTCCGGACCGTAGATCAGGAGCAGGTACCGCATGTCAGGCCTCCTCGGATGGGTCGGGCGCGGTTCGCGCGTCCCTGATCTCACGACGAACGGGATGCGGCCGGATCGACACGGCGGGCCGGCTCAGCCGATGCCCGCCGCAACCGGCTCGCGGATGTTCCGAGCCTGGCTGGCGGGCAGGTCCGGCTCGACGACTTCGCCATCGGCCGCGCGGGCCTCGGCGGCCGCCTGCTCGATCAGCGGGCGGAGCGCCTTCAGTCCCTCGTCGACGCTGACGTCGAGCATCGGCAGCATCTGCTCGGCGATCGCCCGGTCCTTCGCGGACCTCAGCCGGGCGACCCGCATCTCGACTCGTGTTCGCCTGTCGTCGAGATCGGACAGGACGAAGCTGCTGACGAGCTTCGGGACGGGACCGGGCAGCTGTGTCCGAAGGGTGACGTAGTCGATGGGCTGCCAGTCGAGGACCTCCTCCACGAACATGTCCTTGCCGTGGACGCAGTGGTTGACCGTCCCGACCCCCCGCCGGCCCGCGGTCCCGTCGACCATCTGGATGCCGGTCGCGCCGTACTGCCACTGGAGCCGGCGGGCGGGCGAGGTGACCCAGTCCCAGGCGATCGCGCGCGGCGCATCCACCTCGATCGCGTAGATCTTCGCGACGGCCTTGCCCTCGACCACGATCCGGGCCCGGTCGAGCTCCGCCTGCCAGGCGGCCTCCAGGTCGCGCACCCAGCCGACGACCTCGCCGACACCCTCGTAGTCCTCGCGATGCTCGACGAGGCCGGCGGCCGCCGGATCGTCCAGACCCATCGCGGTCAAGCAGCCCTCGCTGTACATCGCGTACGCCGCGAACCCGGTGGATTCGACCACGTGGTTCTTCAGCAGGCGGTGGACCACGATCACGTCGCTTCCGACGAGCTCTTCCCGGCCACCGATCCGCTGGCGGATGATCTGGCCGTGGTGGGCGACGACCTTGAGATCGAGCTTCGGGACGAGGATGCAGGCGTTGCACTCGCAGGTGGATGCCCGGCTGATGTCCCGGAGCAGGCGCCGAAAGGCGAAATAGCAGGACTCGATCGTGTCCTGGAGCTCGGCGGAATCCACGACCGGCGTGATCGCGTAGACGAACGCGGCGTCGCCCTCGAGCTTGGCGAGCTTGAAGCCCGGCCGGAAGGCGCCGACGACCGTCGACATCAGCGCCGCCAGGATGTCCTGGGCATGGTCGAGCTCGGCACCGGCGAGAAAGCCGGTGTAGCCGGAGATGTCGGCGATGACGAGGCAGGCGGGCTCGGGCTGATTGAGCATCGGGTGGCGTCCCTCGATCCGGCGTCCCATCGGACGCCCAGGCGCGGGGTCCATGATCGGCATTCGGCGCGCCGATGTCACGACCCCGCCGATCGATTCGCCACGACCGGTCCCGCGGATCAGCCGATTGCGACCGCCGTGACGCTCGCTCGTCCCCGCCCGGCCGAGAAACGGGGGCCACGGCCGCCGGCGGAACGGGCCGCCGCGGGGAGCGCCCGGCGGCGGAACGCGGCCGCCGGCGGGAAGCGCCCACTCGCAGGTCGGATCGTCGAGCGGCGGCCGCTCCATCTGGTTTCATGCGCGCGAGATCGAGACCGCGACCTCGTCGCCGATCTCCGCTCCGGCGCTCTTCAGCGCGGCCTTGCTGACCGCGACGCAGTAGCCGCCGCCGGCGACAAGCATCCCGCTGCCGCTGAACGGTGCCCCGCCCAGCGTCCCCGTGACGCGGTATTGCTTGCGGCCGCCGAGCGGCTCGACCATGTCGTCCGGGACGTCGACGACCGCGAGCCCGCCGGCCTTCGCCGGATCCCAGAAGCGGACGCGGGCCCGGAAGGTCACCGGTCGGTCGTCGTCCATCGGTCCTCGCTTGCGATCCGCCGCTAGCATCGCACCATGCCCACCCGCAAGGAAGTGCTGGAGATCGGCGACCGCGAAGTCTCGATCTCGAACCCCGACAAGGTGTACTTCCCCGAGACCGGCTACACGAAGATGGACCTCGTCTCGTACTACCTCTCGGTGGCGG
>DATBGP010000294.1:0-6635 GCA_036557925.1 Candidatus Limnocylindrales bacterium
ATGCCCTTCGCGTACACGCGCGTGCCCGTGCGCGAATGGAGGCTGCTGATCACGATCCCGTCGCGCTGGCCGTCGATGAGCGCCAGGGCGAAGCTCTGGTTCCCGCCCGTGTCCTCGAACGGGTTGAACCGGACGAGCCCGACCCGCTGGATGGACCGTCGCCCCGCCGCCTCCAGGACGGCCGATCGCGCCGAGAGGTCGTCGAGCTCGCGCGCGACCGCGTACACCTTGTCCAGGTGGGCATCGAGCACGGCACCGAGGTTGTGGCCGTCCGCGCCGCGGGTCAGCCCGTCGAGGCGGCGCTGGAGCCGGCCGGTCCGTCGCGCGAGGAACAGGACCAGGACGAGGAGGACGAGGACGGCCACGACCAGGCCGACGATCGCCGCACCGACGACCGGTTCGACGGTGGCATTCAGGTCCAGCGGACGGATCCTCCCGAGACGGTCCGGCGAGGGGCAACGGGCGCGGCGAGTCTAGCAAACGGCCCTCACCGGCCGATCATCGGGCGCGTTCGGGAGGGCGTCGGCGGACCCGGTGGCGAGCGCGCGATGCTATCCTCCGGCGCGATCCACGACCCCGCTCCGGAGTTCCAAGTCACCGATGGCCAAGCGCTCCCGTCTCGCCGGCCGGCCGGGCCAGCGTCGACCGCTCCAGCGCTCGACGACGAGCAAGCCCGCGACCAGCGCCCCCTCCACCTCCATCACCCCCGAGGAGGAGGCTCGAGCGGCGGAGCTCGAGGCGGCGATCGTCGCCGAGGAGAAGGCCGCGACCACGGCTCGCGAGCGCCGGGGGCGCCGCGACACCGTCGACTCGGCCGGCTCGGTCGCCTACTCGTCGGTGCCGCTGTCCGTCCGCGAGGCGCAGGAGTACCGCTACGTCCAGCGCGACGTCCGCCGGATCCTCGTCGTCGGCGGCTTCCTGCTCGCGATCCTCGCCGTCCTCGAAGTGCTGGTCAACGGCCTCCACCTGTTCACGCTCTGAGGTCCGCGCCGCGCCGGCCGCGATCCGCGTCGAACCCGGGCCTCCGCGTACCATCGGCCTTCACACCGGGGAGGAGTGACACATGGGCGTGACCGGCATCGGCGGGTTCTCCTTCCGCGCGAAGGATCCCCAGGCGCTTGCGGCCTGGTACGCGGAGCATCTGGGCGTCGGTGGCGGCGACTACGGGTTGTGGGACCAGGCCGCCGGACGAACCCTGTTCAGCCCGTTCGACGCCGGCACCGACTCCTTCCCGGCCGACAAGCAATGGATGCTCAACTTCCGCGTCGAGGGGCTGGACGAGCTGAAGGCGGCGCTCGCGGCCAAGGGCATCGAGGTGATCACCGACCCGGGGTGGGACGCGCCCGGCGTCGGCCGGTTCGCCCGGATCTTCGACCCCGAGGGCAACCAGATCGAGCTCTGGGAGGAGTGGGAGTCGGACTGAAGCCCTCCCGCGAGCCCTCGTAGACTGGCTTCGATGCCAGCCGTCCGTCCGCGAGCCGGGGGCGCGAAGCCCGAAGCCCTCTTCCAGCCGCCGCCCGAGCGGCAGCCCCTGGCCGCCCGGATGCGGCCGCGCAACCTCGGCGAGTTCGTCGGGCAGGAGCACCTGGTCGGCGAGCGCGGCCCGCTGCGGCGCAGCGTGGCCCGCGGTCACCTCAGCTCGACCCTCTTGTGGGGTCCGCCCGGCACCGGCAAGACGAGCCTCGCCCGCCTCCTGGCGGAGGCGGTCGGCGCGCATTTCGTGACCCTCTCCGCGGTGATGAGCGGCGTCGCCGACGTCCGGGCGACGATCGCCCAGGCCCAGGACCGGCTCGCCCTGAACCAGCAGCGGACCGTCCTCTTCCTCGACGAGATCCATCGGTTCAACAAGGCCCAGCAGGACGCCCTCCTGCCCCATGTCGAGGACGGCACGATCACGCTGATCGGGGCGACGACCGAGAACCCCTACTTCGAGGTGAACTCGGCCCTCCTGTCGCGGATGCGGGTCTGGCGGCTCGACACGCTCTCGGACGAGGACGTGGCGACGGTCGTCCGGCGAGCGCTCACCGACGAGGAGCGAGGGCTCGCCGGTGGCCTGGGGCCGGACGGCGGCGTGGCCCTCGCCGACGACGCGTTCGACCACCTGATCTCCCTCGCCGGCGGCGACGCCCGGACCGCGATGAACGTGCTCGAGGGCGCGGTCGCGCTCGCCGAGGCGGAGGGCGAGCGGGACGTCGAGGGGCGCGTCTCGCCTCGCCTCGACGACGTCGAGCAGGCCGCCCAGCAGCGCGTCCTCGCCTACGACCGGGCCGGCGACGGCCACTACGACACCGTCTCGGCGTTCATCAAGAGCCTTCGCGGGAACGACCCGGACGGCGCGCTCTACTGGCTCGCGTCGATGATCGCCGCGGGCGAGGACCCGCGCTTCATCGCCCGGCGCCTGATCATCAGCGCGTCGGAGGACGTCGGCAACGCCGATCCCCGGGCGCTCCAGGTCGCCGTGGCCGCCGCCCAGGCGCTCGACCACGTCGGCCTGCCCGAAGCCCAGTACGCCCTCGCCCAGGCGACGACCTACCTCGCGACCGCGCCGAAGTCGAACCGGTCCGGGCTCGCCTACTGGGCGGCCGCGGGCGACGTCGAGTCCCGCGGCTCGCTGCCGGTCCCGCTCCACCTCCGGAACGCCGGCGACCGCCGGATGAAGCACCACGGGATCGGCGTCGGCTACCGCTACCCGCACGAGTTCGAGGGCGCCGACGTCGACCAGCAGTACCTGCCCGACGCGCTCGTCGACCGCCGCTACTACCTGCCGACGGACCAGGGCTACGAGGCGACGATCTCGGGTCGCCAGGAGGCCCGCGCCGAAGCCCGGACCCGGGCTCGCCAGACCGGCCGGGCGCCGAAGGACCGGAACCCGTCGCCGGTCGTCGACAAGAGCGATCTCATGCGGGCGCGCGAGGGGACGCGGAAGAAGCTCGCCGAGACGCAGCGGAAGGACGCTGCGGGCGAGAGCCAGACCTAGCCGGGGGACCCGGACCCGGGCGGACGGACCGCGATCTCGGAGCGGATCCTCGCGACATCCTCGAGCAGGGCGTCGAGCTTCGCGTGGAGCGCGGCCGTGGACGACGCCTCCGCAGCCGCCGCCGGCGCATCGCCGATGTTGCCGACCGCACCGGCTCCTGCCCGGACGATCGCCGCGGTCCGCGACGCGTCCTCGACGTCCTCGGAGGTGTCCGCCGACGGCGACGAGACGAGCAGGCTCGCGAGGATGCTGGCCAGCGCGCCGATGATGCCGACGCCCGCGATCATCACGAAGAATCCGGTCGCGCGGCCCAGCGGGGTCACCGGGAAGAAGTCGCCGTAGCCGACGGTCGTGATCGTGACGAGGCCCCACCAGAGGGCGTCACCGCCGCTCTTGATGTTGCCGTCGGGCGCGTGCACCTCGAACTCGAGCACCAGGACGCTCGCGACGCTGAGCACCAGCCCCGCCGAGAGGATCGTGATGAACGTCGCGTACTGGCTCCGGTTCTCGACGACGTCGCGGATCAGGGCCTTGCGGCTCTTGCCGCGCAGCAACCGTCGGATCCGGGTGAGCCGGCTCAACCGCGCGAGACGGAAGAGGGCCGTCAGCTGGAACAGGCCGAGGCTGGGGATCGATCCGAGGAGGTCGAGCCAGCCCCGTGCACCGATGAGGTACGCCCGCCTGGGGCGCGCTCCGGCCAGGTTGTCCGCGAAGTCCGCGAGGAAGATCAGGCAGGCGACGTTGTCGTAGACGAGGAGGAGGTCGTCGACCTCCTTCGGCAGCGGCAGGACCAGGAGGACCATGACGGCGAGCGAGAAGAGCGTCAGGACGAGGATGAAGATGTTGTAGGCATTGCCGTGCTCGCGAAGGCGCGGCGCGTTCGTCGTCATCCTGGGCCCTCCTCCGACGCGACCGGCCCGCTCGGCGACTCGAGCCCGTGGCGCCCGGGCGCAGTCTGAACGCCCGAGGGACGCGCCGTCATTGGGGCGGCCCACCCGGCGACCGTCAGCCCTTGATCGCGCCGCTCAGGCCCTGGCCGCTGAGGAACAGCCGCTGGAACACGAGGAAGAGCGCGATGGGGATCAGGCTCGAGATCGTGAGCGCGGCGATGAACACGCCGAGGTCGGTGGTCGGCTGGAGCGTCGGCAGTCGCACCGACAGCGGCTGGAGGTTCGGGTTGCGGATCACGAGGAGGGGCCAGAGGTAGTCCTTCCACGTCGCGATCACCGCGAAGACCGAGACCACGCCGATGATCGGCCGGGACATCGGCAGGACGATCGAGCGGAACAGCCGGAACGGCCCGGCGCCGTCGACCTTCGCCGCCTCGAAGATCTCGCGGGGCAGGTTGTCGAAGAACCGCTTCACGAGGACGACGTTCACGGCGCTGGCCGCCGCCGGCAACCAGATCGCCCAGTAGTTGTCGATGAGCCGGGCATGGACGAGCGGCACGTCGACGATCGTCAGGTAGAGCGGGACCAGCAGGACGATCGGGGGGACGAACAGCGTCGCGATCACGAGGCCCATCAGCAGCCCGCTGCCGCGCGGCCGCAGGACCGACAGCGCGTAGCCGCCCGTCGTCGCGACGACGAGCTGGCAGACCCACGACCCGAAGGCGATGACGACCGTGTTCCAGAGATAGCGGTCGATGTGGGTCCGCGACCAGGCCGTCGCCAGCTGGCCGAGGTCGATCCCGTTGGGCCAGAGGGCCATCGGGTAGCGGAGCGTGTCCTGGGTCGGGGTGACCGAGGACTTGACCATCCAGAGGAGCGGCCCGAGCCCCACGATCAGGAGGAAGACGAGCGTCGCCGCGTGGAGCAGGCGGACCGGCCAGCGGATCCGGCGCTGGCGCCACTCCGTGCTCGAGATGATCCCGCGGTCCGCCGACGACGAGTCCGATCGGGGCCGGCGCGCCCGCGGGCGTGTCAGTGCCGTCACGAGCTGGTGCTCCAGGACCGCGTCAGCCGATAGTAGCCCGCGGTGAAGAGAGCGAGGAACGCGGCGAGCATCAGGCTGAGGGCTGCGGCCATCCCGTAGTCCCCGCCCAGGCTGTTCGTGAACGCGTAGCGGTAGATCAGCAGGAGCACGGTCAGCGTCGCGTTGTTCGGCCCGCCGCCGGTGAAGAGCAGCGGCTCGGTGAAGAGCTGGGCCGTGGCGATCAGCTGAAGGATCAGCGTCAGGGCGATGACCGAGCGCAGGTGCGGCAGCGTGATGCTCCGGATCTTCTGCCAGATCGAGGCCCCATCGACGTCGGCCGCGTCGTACAGCTCCGGGGGGACGGACACGAGCGCCGCGAGATAGATGATCACCGTCGCTCCCGCGTTGGCCCAGGTCGCCTCGATGACGATCGACGGCATCGCCGTCCCCGCCGCCTGGAGCCACGGGAACGGCCCGAGGCCCAGCCAGCCCAGGATCGTGTTGAAGACGCCCCGCGCCGACGCGTCGTAGAAGAAGCGCCAGAGCAGCACCGAGACGACCGGCGGGATCACGACCGGCAGGTAGGCCAGCGCGCTGTACCAGCCGCGGCCGCGGCGGACCTCGCTCATCAGGACGGCGAGGAGGATCGGCACCGGGAAGCCGAAGATCAGGGCGAGGAACGTGAACCACAGCGTGTTCGCGACCGCGATCCCGAACTGCGGGTCGGCGAGGACGTGGGCGAAGTTGTCGAGGCCCACCCAGCTCGGCTCGGAGACGAGATTCGTCTCCTGGACGCTCATCACGACCGCGCGCAGGATCGGGAACCAGGCGAACAGCCCGAAGACCGCGAGCAGCGGGAGCAGGAACGCGAGGGTGCTCAGCCCGTCCCGCGTGAGCCGCGGCCGGGCGCCGCGGCGAGCGGCGACGCGGTCGACTGCCGGGATGGCGTCAGTCACGGTGCTCATGGGCTGGGGACGGAGCGCATGGACTCCTGCTCGTCTGCGAAGGCCGGCTCGAACATCGAGGCCCGAACGGTCGGCGCCCGGCGCAGCCGGAGCGCGGCTGCCAAGGATGCCAGCGCCCGCTCGTGGACGGGCGCCGGAACGGGCCGGGCCCCGGCGATGCCGGGGCCCGGGTGGTCGTCGATCGAGGGCTCAGCCCTTGTCGAGGATGGCCTGGACGTCGCCGTTCGCCTTGTTCAGGAGGGCGTCGATGTCGGCGTTCTTGTCGGTGAGGACGGCCTGCACGACGGGGTCGAGGGCCGCGTAGAGCTCCTGGGTATGGGCCACCGGCTCGTTGACCAGCGGCTGGTCGAAGATCTTCGAGGTGAACGGCGTCATCTGGGCCGTCGGGACGTTGATGAAGTCCTTGATCCAGACCTGCGATTCGTCGTACGTCGCCTTGTCGAAGATCGGCAGGGCGGGCACGCCGACGGGCTGGTTGTTCGCGGTGAGGGCCTTCGCGTCGGCGACGGCACCGTCCTCCGTGATGAGCTTCTGGATGTAATAGAAGTCGATCCACTTGACCGCGGCGTCCCGCTCGGCTTCCGTCGTGACGACGTTGACCGCGGCGAGCGTGCCGCCGCCGAGGACGCCGGCGTCGCCGCCGTCGAGCGGCAGGGTGGTGATGCCGTAGTCATCGGGCTTGAGCGCGGCGTTCTGGATCATCCAGGTGTAGAGGTCGGAGCCGCCGGTGAACATTCCCACCTGGCCCGACGCGTACGCCTGGTTCATCGTGCCCCACG
>DATBGP010000295.1:0-2035 GCA_036557925.1 Candidatus Limnocylindrales bacterium
GGCCACCCGCGGCCGGCGATGGCCACCCGCGGCCGGCGATGGCCACCCGCGGCCGGCGATGGCCACCCGCGGCCGGCGATGGCCACCGGCGACCGGCAGTCACCCCGGCACCCGTGGCACCGATCCGCAACCGAGGCCGAGCGGGGCCCACGGGTACAATCGCAACCTCCAGCGAAGCGATTCCGCGCCGCCGGCAGCCGCGGCGCCAGACCCCGAGGAGCTCGCCCCCATGGCCACGACCGCCGTGTCTTCCACCGATCGTCCGCATCGCGCCCCGAAGCGCTACATCTACGCCTGGGGCGAGGGCGGGGCGGAAGGCAACGGCGGGATGAAGGACCTGCTCGGCGGCAAGGGCGCGGGCCTCGCGGAGATGACGATCGCGGGCCTGCCGACCCCGCCCGGCTTCACGATCACGACCGAGGCCTGCAACGACTATTTCGCCGCCGGCGAGCGGCTGCCCGACGGCCTCTGGGACGACGTCCAGGAGGCGATGCGGGAGGTCGAGCGGCGGTCCGGGAAGGGCTTCGGCGATCCGTCCAACCCGCTGCTGGTGAGCGTCCGGTCGGGGGCGAAGTTCTCGATGCCCGGGATGATGGACACGGTCCTGAACCTCGGCCTGAACGAGGAGACGCTGAAGGGCCTGATCGACCTGACGGGCAATCCGCGGTTCGGCTGGGACGCGTACCGGCGGTTCATCCAGATGTTCGGCCGGATCGTGATGGACGTGAAGGCGGAGCGCTTCGACGAGCTCCTCGAGCAGCGCAAGGCCGCCATCAGCGTCGCCGCCCAGGACACCGATCTCACGGTCGAGGATCTCAAGGCGCTCGTCGACGACTTCCGGGAAGTCGTTCGCGAGGACACCGGCCGGGAGTTCCCGACGGACCCCAACGACCAGCTCGACCTCGCGATCAAGGCCGTCTTCGCGAGCTGGTTCGGCCAGCGCGCCCGCGACTACCGGAAGTTCAACAAGATCCCGGACGACCTCGGGACGGCCGTGAACGTCGTCACGATGGTGTTCGGCAACATGGGCGACGATTCCGGGACCGGCGTCGCCTTCACCCGCGACCCGAACACCGGCGAGGACAAGCTCTTCGGCGAGTACCTGACCAACGCCCAGGGCGAGGACGTCGTCGCCGGCATCCGGACGCCCCAGAAGATCGCCGAGATGGAGCGCGCCCTGCCCGAGGCGTACGCCGAGTTCCTCCGCATCGGCAAGCAGCTCGAGCGCCATTACCGGGACGTCCAGGACCTCGAGTTCACGATCGAGAAGGGCCGCCTGTACATGCTTCAGACGCGGGCCGCCAAGCGGACCGCTGCGGCGGCCGTGAGGATCGCGGTCGATCTGGTGAACGACGGGACGATCTCGAAGGAGGAGGCCGTCGCGCGGATCGAGCCGGCCCACGTCGAGCAGCTCCTGCGGGCGACGTTCGACCCGGGCGCCCTGAAGGACGCGAAGAAGATCGTGAACGGCCTGAACGCGTCTCCCGGGGCGGCGGTCGGGCGGGCGGTCTTCACCGCCGACGAGGCGGTCGAATGGGTCGATCGCGGCGAGCCGGTGATCCTCGTCCGGATCGAGACCTCGCCCGACGACTTCCACGGGATGGCCGTGAGCCAGGGGATCATCACCGCCCGCGGCGGGGCGACGTCCCACGCCGCGGTCGTCGCCCGCCAGATCGGCAAGCCCTGCGTCGCCGGGTCCTCGGACCTGCTCGTGGATTACGCCGGGAAGCAGGCGAAATGCAACGTCACCGGGATCGAGTTCAAGCAGGGCGACTGGGTGAGCCTCGACGGCACGACCGGGGCGCTCTACGTCGGCGCGCTGCCGACGGTGGAGGCCCGGTTCGAGGACCAGCCCCAGCTCCAGGTGGTGCTCGGCTGGGCCGACGAGATCCGCCGGATGGGCGTCTGGACGAACGCGGACAAGCCCGAGGAGGCCGCCCAGGCCCGCTCGTACGGCGCGCAGGGCATCGGCCTGTGCCGGACCGAGCACATGTTCCGCGAGGGCGAGCGCCTGGAGATCGTCCGCGGCGCGATC
>DATBGP010000296.1:0-4740 GCA_036557925.1 Candidatus Limnocylindrales bacterium
CCACGGTCACGGTGGCCGGGGACGGCGTGCCCGTGCCCGTCACAGACGGTGCCGGCAACCCCGTCCTGGTCCCGCTCGGTGCCCGCTGCTGGGGCACGGAGGATCACACCGGCGGGGCGACGGCGGTCACGATCGACCACCACTCGTTCCTGACCGGCGTGACGATCTCGGCTGATGCGGAGGCCGGGCTGCAGCCGCTGACGATCACGGCCACGAACACCTACGACCCCGGGATCACGGTGGTGACGAAGGTCGTGGTGAACGCGCCCGATCCGGATGCGGTGTACACGTTCACGATCGAGTGCACGATCACCGAGAGTGACGGCACCATCAGCCGGGTGCCGCTGCTGAGCGGCCAGTCCCCCGTGGAGCTGGGCAACGGCGCGACGACCAGCTTCGCGGCCCTGCTCGGCGCGACCTGCACGATCACCGAGGTGACGACCGGCGCCTTCGTCGCCTCGTTCTCGGAGGAGGGCGGCATCGTGGACGCCACGCCCGACGGCTCGATCACCATCGGCCCGAACAACGCGATCACCGTCACGAACACGTTCCCGCCGCCGATCCCTCCGACCACCACCCCGCCGCCGGGCGCGGTCCTTCCGCAGTCCGGACCGTCGCCGATGGTGGTGCTCCTGGCGTCGCTCCTGGCCGCCTTCGCCGCGACGCTGGTCGTCGGCCGGCGACGTCCGTCGACTTCCTGACATCGGCGGTCGAGGGACCGGGCATCATGACGCGATGACCGACCCCATCGACCGATCCTTCCGCGACCGCGTGCTCGCCGGCGAGACCCTGTTCGGATTGTTCCTCGACCTGGGCTCGTCGCCCTCGGCGGAGCTGTGCGCCAACGCCGGCTACGACTGGCTGCTCGTGGACCTCGAGCACGGCTCGGGGAGCGAGGCCGACCTGGCCGACCAGTTCCGGGCGATCGCGGCCGGTGGCGGCGCGACGCCGGTCGTCCGGCCGCAGTCCGGCGAGCGGATCCGGATCGGCCGGGCGCTCGACCTCGGCGCAGGGGGCGTGATGGTGCCGCGTCTCGAATCGGCCGAGCAGGCCCGAGAGGCGGTGACATCTCTCCGGTATCCGCCGGGCGGTGTGCGCGGTGTCGCCATCCGCGTTCGCGGAGCGGACCTCGGCGCACACGGCCACGCCGACCTCCATCGGTTGAACGAGCGGGTCGTCGGCATCATCCAGATCGAATCGGCCGGAGCCCTCGCCGACGCCGACGCGATCGCGGCGATCGACGGCGTCGACGTCCTCTTCGTCGGGCCGGCCGACCTGTCGCACTCGCTCGGCATCCCCGGCCAGTTCCAGCACCCCGACTATCTCGGGGCCCTGGACCGGGTCGTCGCCGCCTGCCGGGCCCACGGCAAGGCCGCGGGGATCCTGATCTACGACCCCGCCGCCGTCGCCCGCCACGTCGAGATCGGGATCACGTTCATCGGGATCGGGTCCGACGCGGCATTCGTCGTGGACGGGGCGCGGAAGGCGCTCGCCGTCGCTCGCGGCTGAGCGGGAACGCGAAGCAGCCGGACCCTAGCCGGCGGACTCCGGTGTCAGCTCGCCCTCGAGCGGTGCCGCCGGCTCCGGCGCGCCCCGCGGTCGCTCGCCCGTCTGGGCGACCAGGACACCGACGAGGATCAGCGCCGCGCCGAGCAGCTGGACCGGCGCGAGGACCTCGCCGAGGAACAGCCAGGCCAGCGTCACGATGATCAGCGGCTCGACCGTGCTGACCAGAGCGGCCTGGGCCGCCCCGATCCGCCGTGCCCCCGCGTAGAACGTCTGGATCGCGAGGAAGGTGCTCAGGAACCCGATCGCGACGAGGTCCGGCCAGGCCTCGGCCGGGATCCGGTCCGGCGCCAGCGGCCGTCCGGCGAGGATCGCCATGACGACGAAGACCGCCGCGGTCGCCGAGATCATCAGCGTCGTCGTCGCCGCGGCGTCGTCGGCCCGGCCGGTGCCCTCCGTCTCGAGGGCCAGGCGATCCCGGCGCTCGCCGGCGAGCCGCGCCGAGAGGATGATCCAGCCCGCGTAGATCACGGGCGAGGCGAGGATCAGCAGGAGGCCGCTGACGGGCGGTGGCGGCTCGAGATCGATGCCGCCGAGGGCGAGGATCACGCCGGCGAGGGCGATCCCGAGGGCGATCCACGGGCGGCGGCCGCTCAGCCGCGTCGCGTACCGAACGGACAGCACGGCGACGATGGCGGGATAGAGGTAGACGAGGACGCCGGCGAGCGAAGCCGGCACGGTCTGCAGCCCGGCGTAGTAGGTACCGGCGTTGCCCGAGTACCAGACTCCCAGCCCCGCCGCACCCACCGCCTGGCGCCGCCCGAGACGGCGGAGCGCCACCCGGCGCGCGCCGGAGACGAGCAGCCAGCCCCAGGCGAGCGCCGCGCCGATCGAGAACCGCCAGGCGAGCAGCTGAAGCCAGTCGAGCCCGGCCGCGTAGATCGGCTTGGAGAGCACGGTCCCCGAGGCGAATCCGGCGGCGGACACGACGACGAGGGCGATCCCGAGGGCCCGGCCGCGCTCCACGGTCCGAGGCTAGCAGCCGCCGCTCGGGCGCCGGCCGCTCGTCTCGCGGCGGCCCGATCCGATCGTCCGGCCGAAGGCGGGGAACTGGATACACTTGGAGCCGTGAACGACCTCACCGAGCGCGCCGTCGTCGCTCGGGTTCCCACCCTCCTGGACGAGCGTCTCCAGGTCGTCGGCCGCCGGGCTCCGGTGACGGTCGGACCCGGCACGAGCCTCCGCCGCTGCCTCGCCGAAATCCGAAGGACGGGCACGGGCGATTCCGTCTTCGTCTGCGACGCCGAGGGACGCCTGCTCGGCGTCCTCACCGAACGGGACATCTTCGGCCGTCTCGTCGGCGGCGACGTCCCGCCGATCGACCTCGACCAGCCGGTCGAGACCCTGATGACGACCCGGCCGCACCACCTCCACCTCGAGGAGACGATCCGCACGGCAATCGAGCTCATGCAGACCGGCCGCTACCGGAACGTGCCGCTCCTCGACGACGCCGACATCCTCCAGGGCGTCATCCGGCCCCAGGACGTCCTGAAGTTCCTCGCGGAGTCCTTCCCCGAGGAGCTCCTCAACCTGCCGCCACGACCCCACCAGCGCATGGACCGAGCCGAAGGGGGCTGAACGACACCTTGACCACCACCCGTGAGATCGAGCCGCACACGCAGGAGCTCGACCGCGTCACGATCCGGTTCGCCGGCGACTCCGGCGACGGCATGCAGCTGACCGGCACGCAGTTCACCCGGACCGCCGCCGTCTACGGCAACGACATCAGCACCCTGCCGGACTTTCCCGCCGAGATCCGGGCCCCGGCCGGCTCGCTCCCCGGCGTCTCGGGCTTCCAGATCAGCTTCAGCTCGAACGACATCCACACGCCGGGCGATCAGCCGGACGTCCTCGTCGCGATGAACCCGGCCGCCCTGAAGACGAACGTCGGCGACCTGCCGGCGGGCGGCGCGCTCATCGTCAACGCCGACGCGTTCACGGCCCAGAACCTCCAGAAGGCCGGCTACGCCGCGAACCCGCTGACCGACGGGTCCCTGAAGCAGTACAGCGTCTTCGAGATCCCGATCTCGACCCTGAACGAGCGCTCCCTCGACGGGCTCGAGATGACCTCGAAGCAGAAGGACCTGACGAAGAACTTCTTCGCCCTCGGGATCATGTTCTGGCTCTACGGCCGGGAGATGGACTCGACGATCCACTGGATCGACGACAAGTTCGGCAAGCGGCCGGTCGCCGCGGAGGCGAACAAGCGGGCGCTGAAGGCCGGCTACGCGTTCGGCGAGACGACCGAGATCTTCCACACCCACTACCGGGTGGCGCCGGCGAAGCTGCCGCCGGGCACGTACCGGAACATCACCGGCAACGAGGCGACGGCGCTGGGCCTGCTCACGGCGTCGAAGCTGGCGCACCGGCCGCTCTTCTACGGCTCGTACCCGATCACCCCGGCGTCGGACATCCTCCATCAGCTGTCCGGCTACAAGAGCTTCGGGGTGAAGACGTTCCAGGCCGAGGACGAGATCGCCGCGATCGGCGCCGCGATCGGCGCCAGCTATGGCGGCGCGCTCGGGCTGACCGCGTCGTCCGGACCGGGCATCGCCCTGAAGTCCGAGGCGCTCGGGCTGGCGGTGATGGTCGAGCTGCCGCTCGTCGTCGTCGACGTCCAGCGGGCCGGCCCGTCCACCGGGATGCCGACGAAGAACGAGCAAGCCGACCTGCTCCAGGTGATGTTCGGCCGCAACAGCGACTCGCCGCTGCCGGTCGTCGCGCCGGCGACGCCGGGCGAATGCTTCGACATGGCCATCGAGGCCTGGCGGCTCGCCCTGAAGTACGTCACGCCGGTCGTCTATCTCTCCGACGCGTTCCTCGCGACCGGCGCGGAGCCGTGGAAGATCCCGAGCCTCGCGGACCTCCCCGACATCTCCGTCGCGAACTGGACCGACAGGGAGACGTTCCACCCCTACGACCGTGACCCCAAGACGCTCGCCCGGAAGTGGGCGGTCCCGGGGACGCCGGGCCTGGAGCACCGCATCGGCGGCCTCGAGAAGGCCGACATCACCGGCAACGTCAGCTACGACCCGGACAACCACCACCGGATGCAGCTGCTCCGCCAGGCCAAGGTCGCCCGGATCGCCGACGACATCCCGGAGCTGGAGGTCTACGGCCCCGATCGTGGCGACCTCCTGATCCTGGGCTGGGGCTCGACCTACGGGGCGATCC
>DATBGP010000297.1:0-3775 GCA_036557925.1 Candidatus Limnocylindrales bacterium
CGCACACCGCGTGGTCGAGCGGCCGGGTCCTCGATCGGAGCATCGACCTCTTCTGCGACAACCTCCATCGCTATGCGACCGGCGAGCCCCTCCTGAACGTCGTCGATCCGTCCGCCGGCTACTGAGGCACGGCCCACGGGCCGACCGGTAGCATTCCGGCGATGCAGATCGCCATCGTCGGGCTCGCGGGAGCCGGCAAGACCACCGTCTTCAACACGCTGACCCGGGGGCACGCCGAGACCGGAGGGTTCGGCGGCATGGAGCTCCATGTCGGCGTCGTCAAGGTGCCCGACGAGCGGCTCGACCGGCTCGCCGAGATCTTCAAGCCGAAGAAGATCGTCCAGGCCGACGTGACGTACGTCGACCTGCCGGCGCCGCCCGCCTCGACCGAGGGCCACGTTGGCACCGAGGACCTGCCCGCCGAGCACCTGGCGCGGCTGCGCGACTCCGATGCGCTCCTCCACGTCGTCCGGGCGTTCGAGGACGCCGCGAACCCGCACCCGGACGGTTCGGTCGACGCCGCCCGCGACCTCGACCGGCTCGACACGGAGTTCCTGCTCGCGGACCTGGCCCTGGTGGACCGGCGCCTCGAGCGGCTGAAGACGAGCGGCCGGCACGGCACGCCCGCCGAGCGGGAGTCGAACGAGCGGGAGGAGGCCGTGCTGGTCCGTCTCCAGGAGGTCCTCGAGGCCGGCAAGCCCATCCGCGACGCCGGGCTCGACCCCGACGAGGAGAAGGCCATCCGCGGCTTCCGGTTCCTCACCCAGAAGCCGGTCCTGGTGCTCCTGAACGTCGGCGAGGGCGACATCGCCGGGGCGGGGGAGCGGGTGGCCGGCCTCGCGGCGACGTACGTCCACGACCACGCCCTGGTCGACGCGCTCTCCGCCCGGATCGAGATGGAGCTCGGCGAGCTGGAGCCCGACGAGGCGGCCGTGTTCATGGAGGAGCTCGGGATCGCCGATTCCGGGCTGGACCGGGTGATCGAGCTGAGCTACCGGCTGCTCGGGCTGATCTCGTTCCTCACCGCCGGCCCGGACGAGGTCCGGGCCTGGCCGATCCGCGACGGGTCGAACGCCGTGGACGCCGCCGGGGCGATCCACACGGACCTCGCGAAGGGATTCATCCGCGCCGAGACCGTGTCGTACGACGACCTGCTGGCGCTCGGCTCGATGGCCGAGGCGAAGAAGGCGGGCAGGCTCCGCTCGGAGGGCAAGACGTACCGCGTTCGCGACGGCGACGTGGTCGAGATCCTGTTCAGTCGCTGAGGCCGGGGCGCCGCGGCGGGGCCGACGGCGGGCGCTCAGTTGGGGCGGGAGGGGCCGGCCTCGGGGTCGAACTCCGCGACGATCGAGCGGAAGTCCGCGTCGCGCTCGTCGTCACCCTCGTCCAAGCCGGTGTCGAGCTCGGCCAGGAAGTTCTCGCTCTCCTCGGTCGACACGTTGACCGCCGCCGTGAGGCGGTCGTCCGAGATGAAGACGAAGCCGTGCTCGCGCTCGAGCTCGACGGCGATCGCCTCGATCAGCGTATCGTCCTCGTAGGTGTCCTGGATCCGGCGCCGGATCGACTGGACGAGCTCGAAGAACTCGTCGGGATCCATCTCGTCGTCCCGGACCAGGAGGACGTCCGAGAAGATGTCCTCGTCGCCTTCGTGGAGTTCGTAGAAGTGCACGCCCGCTCCGTTCGGAGGGTTGGGATGGACGGTCAGTATCGCACGGGCTCCCCGCGGTCGAGGGCAGGCGCCTCGTGACCGACGCCGACGGCCGGTCGCCGGACTCGTTCGGCGGAGGCGATGCGGCAGCTGCCCCCCTGCCCGCGGTGGTGGTGGTCGGCGCGGCCGCCCGCGACCTCGTGGACGACGACCGGCGCGGCTGGCGCCTGGGTGGCGGCGTCTCGTACTCGGCCCTGATGACGGCTCGTCTCGGCCTGCCGACCGGGGCGATCATCGGGGTGGATTCGGACGCGTCCGTCGCCCTGGAGCTCGACCTCCTCCGCGAGGCCGGCGTGGACGTCCGCCTCGTCCCGCTCGATCGCGGCCCCGTCTTCGTGAACATCGAGCGGCCGGAGGGCCGCCACCAGCTCTGCGAGTCGGCTTCCGACCCGATCCCCGTCGATGCCGTGCCACCCGAGTGGATGGACGTCCAGGGCTGGATCCTCGCGCCCGTCGCGGCCGAGCTGCCCCGGGCCTGGGCCGACCTGCCGCCGGACGACGCGTTCGTCGCGCTCGGCTGGCAGGGGCTGCTCCGCGAGCTCGTCGCCGGCGAGCCGACGCATCACGTGGCCCCGCATCCCGACCCGATCGTCAAGCGGGCGAACCTCGTGGGGCTGTCCCGCGACGACGTCGGCCGCGACCAGGAGCTGGGCGACCTTTACGCGCTCCTCCATCGCGGGTCGTCGCTGGCCGTCACGCACGGCGACCAGGGCGGGTTGATCGTCCACGGGCGGCGGGCGGCCCGCGACGGCGCCCTCGAGATCCGCCATTACCCGCCGATCCGGAGCGAGCACCCGATGGACCCGACGGGCGCCGGCGACGTGTTCCTCTCGGCGCTGTCGGCGGCGCGGATCGAGCCGCGCCTGGTCGGCGGACGGATCGCCCAGGGTCTCGACCTCCTCCTCGCCGCGGCGGCGGCGTCGCTCGTGCTGGAGGGCCCGGGCCTGCTCGGCGTGCCGAGCCGGACGGCGGTCCGGCGGCGGATGGCGGCCGGGCTCGAGAAGGCGCCGATGGTCGAGCGGCCGGCGCCGACGAGCCCGGAGCCGGCCGGGTCCGACTGACGCCGCTCGCGGACGGATCGCCGCGCTACGAGGCGGCTGCCGTCCTCCGCAGGGCCGCCGCCAGGACGCGACGCCCGATCGCGGCACTCTCCGCCGGCGGCGGCCAGCCGCTGTCCTGCTCGACCATCAGCCAACCGTCATAGCGTCGCGTGGCCAGGGCCTCGAGGATCCCGTCCAGGTCGAGGACGCCCGCGCCGAGCTCGGTGAACAGGCGCCGGCGGATCCCCGCGCCGAAGCCGCCGACGCTGCCGTCGCGCAACCCGGCCAGCACCTCCGGATCCACGTCCTTCAGGTGCAGGTGCGTGACCCGCTCGCCATAGTGACGCAGCGCCGCGATCGGGTCGCCGCCCCCGACCGTGTAGTGCCCGACGTCGAGGCAGAACGGGAGCGTCCGGGCATCGATCGCGTCGGCCAGCCGGTCGACCTCGTCCGGTGTCTCCACGTACGTCCCCGCGTGGGGATGGAAGGCGATCCGGGCCCCGGCCGCCAGGGTCTCCGCGGACACGGTCTGGAGGAGCTCGACCGTGCGCGCCCAACCGTCGTCGGTGAGTCGCGGCGTGGTCCCGTCGTCCGCGCGGCCGGCGTACGCATCGCGCTCGGGGACGCCGTCGAAGGCGACGCAGAGCACCTCGCCGCCGCCGATGCGGAGGAGCCGGATCCGCTCGCGGACCAGCTCGAGCGAGCCGTCGACCGGCCCGTCGATCGTCGAGCCGAACCACGCGTAGACCTCGGCGAGTCGCAGCCCGCGCTCGGCGAGGACGGCCTTCAGCGCATCGCCCTCGGGGAAGCCGAGCCCGAGCTGGGTCCCGTCGTAGCCGGTCCGGGCGATGTCGTCGAGCACGGTCTCGGCGCTCGCGCCGAGGCGCAGGTCCGGGATGTCGAGGTTGTTCCAGAGGATGGGTACCGTCCCGATCGAGGCGTTCGCGAGGGGCCCGTCCGCGGCGAGCCGCCGGCGGAGGCGCTCGGCCTGCTCGAGGAATCCGGATGGCGGCGAGCCCACGGTCAC
>DATBGP010000298.1:0-4645 GCA_036557925.1 Candidatus Limnocylindrales bacterium
CGGCGCGCTGCTGAACCTGCCCCGGCTCATGAGCGCCGCCGGGGCGACGATCCGAACGGACCTCCCGCCCGAGCTCCTGCCGCAGCTCGCGACGCTGGCGACGCAGATCGACGGGAAGAAGACCGTGAAGCTGGTCCTCACGTCGCCCCAGATCAAGTCCGGCGGCACGACGAAGTACGGCTCCGTGTTCCTGCCCGTTCCATCGCGGATCGCCCAGCTCACGAAGGTCGTCTTCGGCCCGCCCGGGGCGGATCCGTCGTGGCCGCCCGCGCCGAAGGCGAGTCCGAGCGGCGCGTCCGCGTCGCCGACGGCGCCCTGATCCGATGGCCGAACCCACCTCGCCGCGATCCCGGCCCGTCCAGGCCCGCAGCGGGAGCCACGGCCGCCCGGCGCGACTGCCCGGATCCGCCCCCGGAACGCGGGCCGCCTCCGTGCCGGCCTCGGCGTTCGACCTGCCGCGGTCGTTCGCGGCGCTGCTCTCGTCGCTCCTGCCGGGCCTCGGCCAGGGATTCAACCGCCGGCCGCGGGCGATGGCCGTCTTCCTCGTGCCGACGCTGGTCGTCCTCGCGGTCGCGTGGGTCGCCATCCAGGGCCAGGCGCCGACGATGCTGATCGCCCGGATGATCGCCCCGCCCGTGATCGGGCTGCTGCTCGCGCTGAACCTCGTCGTGCTCCTCTGGCGTCTCGTCGCCGCGGGGCATGCGTTCTGGGACCGGCGCTATCCACGGCGCGCCGGGCCGCTCGGCACGGTGAGCCTCGCCGCGATCGTGGCGATCACGGTCCTCCCGCACGCGGTCGCGTGGAGCCTCGGGACGACGGCCCAGGCCACGTTCGACGAGATCTTCAGCGGAGCGACCGGCCGGCCGACCCCGTCGGGTCCGGTCGCGCTCGAGCGCGAGAGACTGAACGTCCTGCTCATGGGCATCGACTCGGGTCCGGGTCGCACCGAAGCCTTGACCGACACGATGATCGTCGTGTCCCTCGACCCGGTCGGCAAGACCGTCTCGATGCTGTCCATCCCGCGCGACCTGGCCAGCGTCCCGCTTGCGAACGGCGACGTGTTCGGCCCGAAGATCAACTCCCTGATGAGCTACGCGGACCGCCATCCCGACCAGTTCCCCGACGGCGGCGTCGCGGCGCTGGAAGGGGCGATCGGCAGGCTGCTCGGCATCCCGATCCATGCATACGCGACCGTGGACCTCGGCGGCTTCGTGTCGATGGTCGACGCGGTCGGCGGGGTCGACATCCGCGTCCGGAAGGCGTTGTCCGACCCGAACTACGGCGGCTTCGGCGTCGGGCCGGGCTGGTCGATCGAACCGGGCCTGCACCACCTCGATGGAGCGAACGCCCTCGCCTACTCCCGGATCCGGAAATCGGCCGGCGAGAGCGACTTCACCCGCGCCGCCCGACAGCAGGAGGTGCTCATCGCGCTCCGGGATCGGGTGGCCGGGCCGGACCTGCTGTTCCGGCTGCCGGGCCTCCTCCGCGCGGTCGGCTCGACGATCCGGACGGACCTGCCGCGGGATCGGCTGCCACAGCTCGCCGCCCTGGCGGAGGAGATCGATTCGTCGTCCACGGTCCGCGTCGTCCTGACGTCCCCGCAGATCAAGTCCGGCGGCGCGTCGAAGTACGGCTCGACGTTCCTGCCGGTGCCGTCCCGGATCGCCCAGCTGACGAAGGTGATCTTCGGCCCGCCGGGGGCGGATCCGCGCTGGCCGCCGGTCGCCTCCGGGCAGGGCCTAGGCGCGAGTGCTTCCGCCGTTCCGTAGGTCTCGACCGCTGGCGTGGCTCGCGGGCTCGGCGCCCGGCACCGGTCAGGCACCCGGCGCCCTGGCGCCGGTCAGGCGCCCGGCAGCGGGAAGCGACCCTCCGGCGGGCTCCAGGCGGCGAACCGCGCGAGCAGGCGATCGAGATCGTCCTCGCGGAGGAGCAGTCGCCGATGGCGCTCCGCGACGAACCCCGCGGCGACGGCGTGATCGAGGAACGCCTCGAGGTGGCCGAAGTAGCCGTCGACGTCGAGCAGGCCGATCGGCTTGGCGTGGAGCTCGAGCTGGGCCCAGGAGAGCACCTCGGCGAGCTCCTCGAGCGTGCCGAGGCCGCCGGGCAGCGCGATGAACGCGTCGGCGAGGGCGGCCATCTCGGCCTTCCGCTCGTGGAGCGTGTCGACGATCCGGAGCTCGCTGAGCGTGGGGTGGGCCAGCTCGCGATCGACGAGACCGCGCGGGATCACGCCGACGACCCGGCCGCCGGCGGCGAGCGACGCGTCGGCGACGGTGCCCATCAACCCCCGCCGGCCGCCGCCGTAGACGAGCTGGATCCCGAGCGCCGCGAGACGTCGGCCGACGAACGCCGCGGCGGCCGCGTAGCCCGGATCGCCGCCGGAGCTCGCGCCGCAGAACACGCAGATCGAGCGGATGGGCCGTCGGTCCGCGGTCGTCGGCTCGGCCATCGTGCCGCTCAGAACCCCCGCTCGCGAAGGATCGGCGCCATCCGCCGGGCCGCCCGGCCGCGGTGCGAGACGGCGTGCTTCTCCGCGGCGGACCACTGCCCGAACGTCCGGCCGCCCGGGGCCTCGCCCTCCGGCTCGAAGATCGGGTCGTAGCCGAAGCCGCCCGTCCCGCGCGGTGCCGTCGCGATCCGGCCGCGCGACGTCCCCCGGACGATCCGCATCGGGACCGCGGCGCGCCCTGCCGCGCCCGGGCGCGGCAGGGCCAGCGCCAGCACGCAGACGTAGCGAGCACCACGCTGTTCCGGCGGCAGACCGTCGAGGGCGGCCAGGAGCCTGGCGTTGTTCTCGGCGTCGGTCGCGTTCGGGCCGGCATAGCGTCGGGTCCGGACACCGGGCCCGCCGCCCAGCGCATCCACCTCGAGACCCGAATCGTCGGCGAGCGTCGGCAGGCCGGTCCGCCGGGCGCCCGCCCGGGCCTTGATCCGCGCGTTCGTCTCGAACGTCTCGCCGGTCTCGTCCGGGTCGTCGGCGATCCCGAGGTCGTCGAGGCTCACGAGCTCCGCCCGATCCAGCCGGAGCAGCTCCCGCAGCTCGGCCAGCTTGTGGGCCGAGTGCGTCGCGATGAGGAGCCGGGGCCGGCCGGACCCGCTTGTCGTCACCGCCTGACGGTGGCGAGGACCTCGGCCTGGGCGGCGAACAGCTGCTCGAGCCCCGATGACGCGAGGTCCACCAGCCCGTTCATCGCCGTCCGGTCGAACGGCTGCCCTTCGGCCGTGCCCTGGACCTCGACGAAGGTGCCCGCATCGGTGCCGACGACGTTGAAGTCGACGTCGGCCCGGGAGTCCTCGCCGTAGTCGAGGTCGAGGAGCTGCTGGCCGTCGACGATCCCGACGCTGATCGCCGCGACCCTCGCGACGAGGTGGCGGTCCATCCCGTACGTGATCATCGCCGCCGCCAGCGCCACGTAGCCCCCGGTGATCGATGCGGTCCGCGTCCCGCCGTCGGCGACGAGCACGTCGCAGTCGATCGCGATGGTGCGCTCGCCGATCCGGGTCAGGTCGACCGCGTCCCGGAGTGATCGGCCGATCAGCCGCTGGATCTCGTGCGTCCGCCCGCCGAGCCTGCCCTTCACCGACTCGCGGTCGGTCCGCTCGGCGGTCGCGCGAGGCAGCATCGAGTACTCGGCGGTCACCCAGCCCGTGCCCTTGCCGCGGAGGTGCGGCGGCACCCGATCGCTGATCGTCGCGGCGCAGAGCACCTGGGTGTCGCCGAACCGGACGAGGCACGAGCCCTCGGCCCACTTCTGGACGCCGAGGGTGAAGCTCACCGGGCGGAGCTGCGTGGCCACCCGGCCGTCGGCCCGGGTCTGGGGTCGGTTGCCGATCATCGGGCGGTCTCCTTCTCCTCCACCTTCGCAGCGTCCCACAGCACGTCGAGCTCGTCGAACGTGAGGTCCTTCAGCGCGACCCCGCGCTCGAACGCCTGGCGCTCGACGCTCGCGAAGCGCCGCCGGAACTTGTCGTTCGCCGAGCGCAGCGCGGCCTCGGCCTCGATCCCCTCCCAGCGGGCGACGTTCACGAGCACGAACAGCAGGTCGCCGTACTCCTCGGACTGCTCGGCGGGCGTGGCCGCCGCCCGGAGCTCGGCGAGCTCCTCGTGGACCTTGTCGAGCACCCCCTCGATCGTGGGCCATTCGTAGCCGATGTTGGCGGCCCGTTCCTGCATCTCCTGGCTCGCCGCGAGGGCGGGCAACGTCCGGCTGACCCCGTCGAGGGCGCCCTTCCGCTTCGTCGCGTCGGCGCCGTTCCCGTCTTCGCTCGCGGCCTCCTCGGCCGCCCCGGCCGCCGTCCGCTCGTCGGCCTTGATCCGCTCCCACTGGCGGTTCACGTCGTCCGCGGTCCGCGCCTCCGCGTCGCCGAACACGTGGGGATGACGGCGGACGATCTTCGCGGAGAGGACCCGGTGCACGTCGTTCAGGTCGAAGACGCCCTCCTCGGCGGCAAGCTGAGCGTGGAGCACGACCTGGAGCAGCAGGTCGCCGAGCTCCTCGGCGAGGGCAGGCGTGGCGCCGGCAGCGAGCGCGTCGTAGACCTCGTAGGCCTCCTCCAACAGGTGCCGCCGCAGCGAGGCGTGCGTCTGCTCGCGATCCCACGGGCAGCCGTCCGGCGCGCGAAGCCGGTCGCTGATCCAGGGCAT
>DATBGP010000299.1:0-6572 GCA_036557925.1 Candidatus Limnocylindrales bacterium
CGGCGCGCGGGGCGGCCTCCCCAGGTCAGGCCCCGCCCACCCTCGACGGGCCGTGTCACTCCGACCCCGGCGCGCACCAAGGCTCCCTCGACGACCCGCCTGTCGACGTACCGCCGCGTCGAGCGCGGGCCCGGAATCGCCTTGCCGTTCCGGCTCCTCCTGATCGTCGCCGTCGCGGCGCTCGGCGTCGCCGTCCTCCTCGTCGCCACGGGCGGCGTCGGCAAGGTCGCGACGGCGATCGGCACCTCGTTCAGCGGCTTCGTCACGGACCTCACCGCGACCCCGGTCCCGTCGCCGTCCGATCTCGATACCTCCGACTCGCCGATCCTCGAGGCGCCGGAGGAGCCCTACACGAACCAGCCCACGGTCGACCTCGAGGGAACGATCCCGGCCGACGTCGTCGGCCAGACGGACTCCCGGATCCGGATCTACGTGGCGGTCGGCGACGGGGCGCCCGGCGCGATCACCGAAATCCCCGTCGGCGACTCACAGCGGTTCCTCGTGCCCGACATCGCCCTGAGCTCGGGGACGAACACGTTCACCGCGACGATCCTCGGTCCCACCGACCTCGAATCCGAGGCGTCGGCCGCGGTCACGTACATCCTCGACACGAGCAAGCCGCGCATCACCGTCAGCTCGCCCAAGGCGAACAGCGTCGTGAACGCGAAGACGGTCAAGATCGTCGGCCAGACCCAGGGACGCAGCGCGATCAGCGCCCGGAACGCCTCCACCAACCAGACGATCGGCGGCACTGCCGACGGGAAGGGTGCGTTCACGGTCGTCGTCCCGATCGGCACCGGCTCGAACTCGATCCAGATCACCGCGACGGACCCGGCCGGCAATCCGAACACGGCCACCCTCGTCGTCCGGCGCGGGACGGGCGCGCTGACGGCGAAGCTCGCCGCGTCGACCTACTCGATCAAGGTCTCGAAGCTGCCAGAGCCGGTGACGCTCACGGTGACCGTCACGGACCCGGACGGCCGGGCCCTCGCGGGCGCCCACGTGACGTTCACGCTCGCCGTCCCGGGCGTGCCGGCGATCACCTCCGGTCAGCTGACGACGGGCGCGAACGGCCGGGCGACGTTCACGACGACGATCCCCAGGGGCGGCTCGAAGGGCCAGGCGTCGGCGACCGCGATCGTCGACACGAGCGACTTCGGCGAGACGACCGACCGCACGGTCATCAACCTGAACTAGCCCATCCGTTCGGTTCTTGCGACCCGAGCCGCCCCCGGCGCGCCTCGCCGGCCCATCGCGGCTCGGCACCGAACCGACCGGGTCAGACATGCATGGACGGACTGCTGGATCGTCTCCAGCGTCCGATCCCGCGGCATCGAACTGCGTGGCGACGCCGGCTGCGCACGATCTGGGCGCCATGGGCGGGTGAAGCCACTCGGATCGGGCGAAGAGCCGGCCCCAGGAGTCCTCGGGTGCATGTCTGACCAGGTCCGGAGGCCGGACCGAGCCACGATCTCGCTCGCCGAGCGACCGTGACACCGCCCGACATTGCAGCTACCATCAGGGTCCGTGATGACGTGGCGGTGTCCGCACTGCGCCACTCCCCAGCCGGAAGCCTCGCGGTGCTGGGTCTGTCACCGGTCCTCCACCAGCTGCGCCACCTGCCGGCACTTCCGGCGGTCCGTCGCCGCCCGGACCGGCTACTGCGGTCTCGACCGGAAGCGCGCCCCGCTTGTCGGCGACGAGGTGCGGGCGTGCTGGGTGGACGTCGCGATCCCGATCGAGCCGGATCCGCCGATCCCCGGGCTCCTCGACCTCCTGTCCGAGCGGGCGCTGCCGACGGTCCAGCCCCCCGCGTCGGCGAGCCCGTCGGCCGCGGCGTCGGTCGGTCGGGCAGTGGCGAGTCCGGAGCCGGACGATCCGTTCGCCGAGGAACGGGCGCGAACCGGCGAGCGTTCGCTCACCGGGGCGCTCCGGCTCCGTCCGGACCGCGGCGTCGTCGTCCGCCGGGAGTGGGTCGAGATCGAGGTCTGAAGGCGGCCGGGCCTCGGCCGCCGAACCTCGGCGCCCGGACCCGGCGACGCGTCAGGCGGGCGGGCAGGTGGGCAGCGACGCCGGGTCGTAGACGGTCAGGTCGATCGGCGTCCCGGGCGGTCGCTTCTGGCCCGGGCCCGGGTTCTGCTCGATCACGATCGAGTCGTCGGCCGCCGTGTAGCCGTCGGGCTGCGCCGTGACGTTCCCGAGCGTGAAGCCGTCACCTTCGAGGTCCGAGGTCGCCTGGTCCAGCGAGACGCAGCGGTAGTCGGCCGCGGTGATGTTCGCCGGTGGCGGCGTCGGCGTGGGCGCCGGGGTGGGCGTCGGCGTCGGGGTTGGCGTCGGCGTCGGGGTCGGCGACGGCGTGGGCGACGGGCTGGGGCTCGGCTCGGGGCCCTTCGAGAGGACGTAGTCGATCGGCGTTCCGGTGTTCACGACGACGCCGCCGTTCGGATTCTGCGAGACGACCTGGCCGAGGGCGACGACCGGATCGAACGCCTCTGTCTTCGTGCCGATCTGCAGACCCGCGGCCGCGAGCAGGTTGAACGCCTCGGTCTCGGTCTTCCCCCGGAGGTCCGGGACGGCCACCGTCTGCTGGCCCGCGGCGAGGGTGAGCTTGATCGTGCCGCCTTCGTCGATCTTCCCGCCGGCGGGCGGATCCTGGGAGATGACGGTGTTCGGCGCGGCGCCGCTGGCTGATGCGACGGCCGCGGGGGTCACGGTCACGTTGTTCTGCTGGGCGAGCGCCTGCGACTCGGCGAGCGTCTTGCCGACGAAGTTCGGCACCGTGACCTGGACGGTCGGCGTGTCGCCGGGCCCGGACAGCAGCCGATACACGAGGAATCCGGCGACCGCGAGGATCAGGAGGGCAGCGATGCCCGCGACCCAGACCGAGGTCGAGCTGCGCCGCTCCTCGGCCTCGTCCTCCAGCGCCGGCGCGCCGGCGGGCGGAACGTCCGTCGCGTAGGCGTCGGGGGCGTACGGGATCGCGTTCGGATTCGGGCGGGCGGTCGCGCTCGTCGCCGCGGCGGCCCCGGCCGCGCCCGCCAGGGCGGCCCCGCCGATGGTCGTCGCTGCGGCCGCATCGGTCACGCCCGGCACGGCCGAGCCGGCGAGGAACGCCTCGAGCGCCGCCGCCATCGAGGCCGCGGACGACCAGCGGTCCATCGGCTCGGTGGCCAGCGCCTTCCTGTCGATCGCGACGAGGTCGCCGGGCAGGCCCGATCGGAGCGTCGCGGCATCCGGCGGCGGGCCCGCGAGCCGGGCCATGGCCACCGCGGCCGCGCTGTCGGCCTCGAACGGCCGGTGGCCGGTCAGCAGCTCGAACAGGACGATCCCGAGCGAGTAGATGTCCGACGAGGGCGTCGTCTGCTCGCCCCGGGCCTGCTCCGGGCTGAAGTAGTGGACGGACCCGAGCGTGGTCCCGGGCAGCGTCATCTGCGCCTCGGCCACGGCCCGGGCGATCCCGAAGTCCGCGACCTTCACCCGCCCGTCGCGGTCGATCATGATGTTGCCGGGCTTCACGTCGCGGTGGACGATCCCGCGCTGGTGGGCGGCCTGGAGCGCCCTGGCCGTCTCGGCTGCGATCCGGGCGGCCTGCCGCGGTGGCAGGGCGCCGGTGCGCTTGATGATCGAGGCGAGGTCCTCGCCGTCGACCAGCTCCATGACGATGAACGGGCCGGCCGCGTCCTGGCCGTAGTCGTAGACCGAGACGATGTTCGGGTGGTTCAGCGAGGCCGCCGCCTGGGCCTCCTGCCGGAAGCGCGACCCGAAGTCCGGATCGCGGCCGTACTCGGGCCGCAGGATCTTGACGGCGACATCGCGGTCGAGCTGGTTGTCGTGGGCGCGGTAGATCCGGGCCATGCCGCCCTGGCCGAGGAGCTCGACCAGCCGATAGCGGCCGCCCAGGATCGTCCCGATCTCGCTCACGCGTCGCCCCCTTCCGGCGTCGTGGAGGTCTCCCCGCTCGACGTCCTGGCGACGGACGGGACGCCCTCCATCACCGATCCTACCCTACGGCCCGGGCCCGTCCGGGCCCGTCGGGAGCGGCCGCGAAGCAGCGTGGCGGCGGGATCGGCGCTCAGATCCCGAGGCCCTGGAGGTAGGTCCGGAACTCCGGCGCCAGGTCGGGCCGCTCGAGGGCGAGCTCCACCGAGGCCTTCAGCCAGCCCATCGTCGTCCCGGCGTCGTAGCGGACGCCCTCGAACTCGTAGCCGTAGACGGCCTGCTCCTGCATGAGCGCCTGGATCGCGTCGGTCAGCTGGATCTCGCCGCCAGCGCCGGCCTGGGTCTGCTCGAGCTTGTCGAAGATCTTCGGGGTGAGGACGTAGCGGCCGATGATCGCGAGGTTCGACGGGGCCTCGCCGGGCGCCGGCTTCTCGACGAGCCGGCTCACCTTGTGCAGCCGGCCGTGGTTCAGCGCGCCCTCGACCTCCTCGCCGGCGATCACGCCGTACCGCTGCGTGTCCTCGTCCGGGACCTCCATGACGGCTACGACCGAGCCGTGGGTCTGGTTGTAGGCGTGGATCAGCTGGCCGATGCACGGCCGATCCCCGACGACGACATCGTCGCTCAGGATCACCGCGAACGGCTCGTGGCCCACGACCTCCTTCGCGACGAGGACCGCGTGGCCCAGCCCCAGCTGCTCCTTCTGGCGGACGTAGGTGATCTGGGCAAGGTCCGAGATGTGGCGGATCTGGCGGAGCATCTCGATGTCGCCCTTCTCCTCGAGCAGGTGCTCCAGCTCGTAGGAGGTGTCGAAGTGGTCCTCGATCGCCCGCTTCTGGCTCGAGGTGACGATGATCACCTGCTCGACGCCCGCGGCGACGGCCTCCTCGACGGCGTACTGGATGACCGGCTTGTCGACGAGCGGCAGCATCTCCTTCGGCTGCGCCTTCGTGGCCGGGAGGAAGCGGGTGCCCCAGCCGGCGGCAGGGAAGACGGCCTTGCGAACGCGCATCGAACCTCGGGTCAGGGCGGATTGGGTCGGTCGCCCGAGGATACCATCGGCCCCGGACGGCGCCGGTCAGCCGGTCGCGGCGGCTCGGGCGAAGCGGCGGACCGCGGCGGAGAAGTCGTCGGGCCGATCGAGGTTCACGAGGTGCGTCGCCCGCCGGATCAGGACGCGCCGGGGGTTCGCGGCGACATCCGCGAAGGAGCGCTCCGTCGGCCGGAAGAACAGGTCCAGCTCGCCGTTGACGATCAGGCTCGGTCCGGGCCAGGCGGCAAGGCGCGGCTTGAACCGCTCCCCGACGAGGGCGCGCAGGGCCACCGATCCGCCGCGGAACGAGAAGCCCGAGGCGAGGATCGGGCCGGCGATCCGGGGCGGGTAGCGATGGCGGAAGAACCAGCGGTTCGCGCGGTCGAGGATCGCCTCCGGCACGAACCGGAAGAGCGCGGCGAGACCCAGGTAGAAGAGCGAGCGGGGTGGGACCGGCTCGGCGGTGGCGCCGGAGATCGCCAGCGCGGTCACCCGCTCCGGGTGGCGCGCCGCGACGTCCATGGCGACGTAGCCGCCGAGCGAGAGCCCGACGAGGATCGCCCGGCCGCCGTGCGCCTCCGCGGCGATGAGCTCGGCGACCCGGTCGGCGGCGCCCTCGACCG
Organism: Candidatus Limnocylindrales bacterium; assembly: GCA_036557925.1. Lineage (GTDB taxonomy): Bacteria > Chloroflexota > Limnocylindria > Limnocylindrales > CSP1-4 > CF-46. The sequence goes on from DATBGP010000299.1 coordinate 5,596, forward strand.
TGAAGGCGACCGCCTCGGCCGATCCGTGGCCCGGCAGGTCCGGCGCCAGGCAGTGGAACTCGGTGCCGAGGTCCTCGACCTGGACTGCCCACGACGCGCCGGTCAGGCGCGTGCCGTGGAGGAAGACGATCGTGGGGCGGTCGTCCGTCATCGCGGGTCCGGCGGCGGCCCCGGTGCTAGTCGTGGACGAGCTTCCGCTCGACCGCGTAGAGCGCCGCCTGAGTCCGGCTCTGCAGGCCGAGCTTGCCCAGGATGTTGCTCACGTGCGTCCGGGCCGTCCGCTCCGTGATCCCGAGGTCCGAGGCGATCTCCTTGTTGCTCCGGCCATGGCCGACCAGGCTCAGGACCTCGAGCTCGCGCTCGGTCAGCGGCTCGGCCGGCGCCTCCTCGATCCGGGCGCGCATCCCCTTCGCGAGGATCCGCGCCGCGGCCGGATCGAGATGGACCTCGTCGTTGTGGGCGGCCCGGATCGCCGCGGCGACGTCGTCCGCTTCGGCGTCCTTGAGGATGAAGCCGCTCGCCCCGGCCTCGAGCGCGGCGAGGACCTTGTCCTCCTCGATGAACGACGTCAGGGCCACGATCTGGACCGTCGGCTGGGCCGCCTTGATCTGGCTCGTGGCGGCGATCCCGTCGAGCTCCGGCATGACGATGTCCATCAGGATCACGTCCGGGGTCAGCTCGGCGGACCGCTCGACCCCCTGGGCGCCGTTCTCGGCCTCACCGACCACCTCGATGTCGTCGAGCAGCTCGAGATAGCCGCGGAGGCCGCGGCGGACGACGCCGTGGTCGTCGACGAGCAGGACGCGGATCGGGGCCGCCGTCCCGCCGGTCGCCGACTCGTCGTCGCTGGCTGCCATCCCCTCACCTCCCGCTCGGGCGGATCGCCGGTGCGTCGCTCGGCCGTCGCGCCCCGGACCCGCATCGAATCGTCGCCCATCGTGGCGGATCGAGGTCAGACGTGCTCGACGGACGCGACG
>DATBGP010000300.1:0-6741 GCA_036557925.1 Candidatus Limnocylindrales bacterium
CGTCATCGCGTACGGCGCGAGGAGCAGCGGGACGTGGTAGCTCCGGGCGGCATCCTCGATCCGCAGGTCCACCGCGATCTTCGTGAAGAACGAGCCGTCCTCGTGGGCGACGTCGAACTCGAGGCGGTAGTCGCCCGCGACCAGCGGCCGCTCGAGGAGGTCGCGGACGCGACCGTCGCCGTCGGTCAGGGCCTGGGTCATCCGGATCGGGCCGTTGCCCACGTCGAGCCGCGACAGCGTCACGCGAACGCCCTGGGCGGGCTCGCCGCGCTCGGTGTCGAGCACGTGGGTCGAGATCGTCGGTCCGGGGCCGTCGGCCACCGCTATCCTCCGTGCATGGCCACGCTCGAGATCGAGGTCGGCGACCTCCACTTTAGCGCCCGCTGGGAGCCTGAAGCGCCGCGGACGATCGAGGCGATCCGGCGGATGCTGCCGATCACCTCGCGGCTCATCCACTGCCGCTGGAGCGGCGAGTCGACGTGGATCCCGTACGGCGACTTCCGACCGGGGATCGACTACGAGAACCACACGTCGCACCCGTCCCCTGGGATGCTCGCGATGTATCCGGGCGGGATCAGCGAGTGCGAGATCTTCTTCCCGTACGGTGCCTGCACGACGTCCTCGAAGGTCGGCCAGCTCGCCGCGAACCACTTCGCGTCGATCCTCCCGGACGAGGGCTGGGCAGAGCGCCTCCGGGAGGTCGGGCGGCGCTGCCTCTGGGATGGCGCCCAGGCGATCACGATCCGCGAGGTCGCCTGACGCTTCAACTCGCGTGGGCCTCCGATGGCAGTGCCGGTCGCTGGCCAACTACTGCCATGTGGTAGTATCTTGGCCCGGATGGCGACGATCCGACGCTCCGACTCTCGTCTCTCGATCCTCTTCGAGCTGTCGGCCGCGGCCACCGCAGCCCGCGAGCTGGTGGCCCGGGCGATGGCCGGCAGCCCGCTGACGCCCGAGGAGTACGCGGTCTACAGCGTGCTCTTCGACGAGGGTCCCCACGGGCCCACCGAGCTTGCCCGACGGACGGGCATGCCGCCGACGTCGATGTCGCATTTCGTCCGGGCGATGCTCGAGCGCGGTCACGCGCGACGGGCCCCGAGCGAGGCGGATCGGCGCTCCTACCGGATCGTCCTGACGGCGGCCGGCCTCGACGCGCACGGCGAGGCGGCACGGTTCTTCGCGGAGGCCGATCGGCGGTTCGCGCGGGCGCTGGCGATCGACGACGAGGCGGCCCGGGCGACGCTCCGAGCGATGGGCGCGGCGGCGCGCGAGGCCCAGGCGGGGCTCGCCGAGGAGCGTGTCGATGCGCTGGCGTGAGCGCGTTCGGCCGATCGGGCTGATCGCGATCCTGGTGACGGGCTGTTCCTCGGGACCGCCGCCCTCATCGGCGGTCGCCGTCGCGCCATCTGCTGCGCAGGCGTCGGTTGGGCCCGCCTCGCCGTCGCCGGCACGCGGCCCGAGCGCCTCGCCGTTTCCGACGCCGACCCCATCGCCGACCCCATCGCCGACCTCATCGCCGACCCTCGATCGTGTCGCCGCCTGGCGGGCCGATCTCGATGCGCTGCTGGCCGCCCGTGACGACGTCCATCCCGACGGCTGGCACGGGATGTCGCGCGCGGACTGGATCGCCGCCGCGGAGGCGGTCACGTCGCGGATCCCGGCGATGACGGACGACCAGGCGCTCGTGGAGCTGGTCCGGCTCGCGGCGATGCCGAGCTGGCAGGGCCGAGACGGCCATAGCGGGATCTTCCCGTTCATCCCCGGCAGCGGCACGCACGAGTACCCGGTCCGCTGGTGGCGCTTCCCGGAGGGCCTCGTGATCACGGCCGCCCGGGCGCCCTACGCCGACCTCGTCGGATCGCGGCTGGTCGCGATCGACGGCCACCCGATCGACCGGGTCCTCGCCCTCGTGGAGCCGCTGGCGCCGCGTGACAGCCCGTCGAACCTGCTCGCCTACGGGCCGCTCTACCTCCGGGTGAGCGAGCTCCTCGCGGGTCTCGGGGTCATCGCGCGGGCGGGTCCCGCCACGTTCCGCCTGGTCGGGCGGGACGGCCGGACCGATGACGTCGCGATCGAGCCCATCTCGGCCGAGGACGACGTCGCCTGGAACAGCGGCCTGCCGATGCGGCTGCCGCCGACCGACGCCCTCTGGCTCCGGCACCAGGACGAGCCACTCTGGTGGCAGTACCTGCCCGAGTCGCGGACCGTGTTCGTCCAGCAGAACGAGGTGTCGGGCGGGATCGCGGACACCGCCCGGGAGATCCTGGCCCGCGCGAAGCAGGACGACGTCGCCCGGGTCGTCCTCGATCTCCGCCACAACGGCGGCGGCGACAACACGACGCTGGGCCCGCTCGAGGCGACGCTCCGGGATCCGGCGATCGATCGGCCCGGGCGGCTGTACGTGATCATCGGCCGGATCACGTTCTCCGCGGCTGCGAACCTCGCGACGGACCTTGAGCAGGAGACGCACGCGACGTTCGCGGGCGAGGCGATGGGCGGCAGCCCGAACCAGTACGGCGACGCCCGCGGCATCGACTTGCCGGATGGCCGCCAGATGGTCTGGATGGCGACCCGCTACTGGGAGCGGAGCACGCCGGATGACCAGCGGGTCACCATCGTGCCGGACATCGCGGCACCACTCACCGCGGCCGACTACGTCTCCGGCCGCGACCCGGTTCTCCAGGCGATCCTCGACACGCCGGTCGCGCCCGGCTGACCGAGCGCACGGACCAGCGGCCCTCGTCGCTATGCTCGCCGCGTGAGCGAGGTGGCGGCCGGCGGGCCCGATCTGCTGATCCGGGGCGGGACGGTCGTCGCAGCCGGCGGATCGCGGCGGGCGGACGTCGCCGTGCGGGGCGGGGTGATCGAGGCCGTCGAGGCGGACCTGTCCGGCCTGGCGGCGGCCGCGGCCGAGGTCGTCGATGCCGAGGGTCTGCTGGTGCTTCCCGGCTGCGTCGACGTCCACACCCACACGCGAGTCGCGTCCGACGCGGAGCCGGACCGGTTCTGGCAGGACTCGCTCGCGGCGGCGTTCGGCGGGACGACGACGTTCCTCGCCTTCAACAACCCCGGCACGGGATCGTCGCCCGACGCGCATCGCTCGATCCGGGCCGGGATCGACGAGTTCCGCCGGGTCACGGCATCGGACAGCGCCGTCGACTTCTCGCTCAGCCCGACGGTCCTCGGCGGGATGGACGATCCGGTGGCCGAGCTGCCGGCGATGGTCGACGCCGGCGTCCCGACCGCGAAGGCGTTCATGGTCTTCGACTTCCGTCTCGCCGATCGCTCGATCTTCGACGCGATGCGGGTCCTGGGCGAGCGCGGCGGCATGCTCGAGGTCCATTGCGAGGATCCGGTCCTCATCGACAGCGCCGTCGCTTCAGCGTTGCAGCATGGTGATACGTCACCACGTCACCACGCTGCCACGCGATCCGCCGAGGCGGAGGCCGTGGCGACCCACCGGGCGATGGCCTTCGCCCACGCGGTCGACGCGCCGATCCACGTGGTCCACCTCTCGTGTGCGGCGGCGCTCCGGCACGTGGCGGAGGCCCGCGCGAGCGGCGTTCGCGCAAGCGCCGAGACCTGTCCCCACTACCTGGCGCTGACGGACGTCCGGTACGAGGAGCCGGACCCCGTCGAGTGCGCGAAGAGCGTGATCTCGCCGCCCCTCCGCTCCGCGGCGGACCAGGACGCGCTCTGGGGCGGGCTGGCCGCCGATGACCTCTCGCTCGTCGCGACCGACCACGTCCCCGACCGGGTCGCGGTCGAGAAGGGCGATGCCGGCCGCGGCGTGTCGTTCGACCGGATCAGCAACGGCGCGCCGGGGATCGAGACCCTCCTCTCGATCGTCCATGGCCGCGGGGTCGCGACCGGCCGGATCGGCATCGAGCGGATGGTCGACCTGCTCGCGACGACCCCGGCTCGGCGGTTCGGGCTCGCCCGGAAGGGTGCGATCGAGGTTGGCCGGGACGCCGATCTCGTCCTGTTCGACCCGGCGGCCCGGCGGACGATCCGCCAGGCGGACCTCCACCACACGAGCGACTTCACGCCGTATGAGGGGTTCGACGTGGCCGGCGCGGTCCGCAGCACGTTCGTCCGCGGGCGGCCGGTCGTCCGGGACGGCCGGGCGGTCGGCGACCGGGGCTGGGGCCGGTTCGTCGAACGCGGGAGGGCCGGCGAATGATCGGTCGACTCCGCGAGCTGTTCGATCGGGGCGGCGCCGCCCGCGCCGAGGCCGACCGGATCCGCCGCGAGGGGATCGTCGGGCGAGCCAGCGTCATCGGGACGAGCGGCACGGGCCGCAGGCGCGACGACCGCTTCGAGACCGAGCTCCGGGTCGAGGTGCTCCTTCCGCGCCGGCGCCGGTTCGAGACGACGATCCGCGACTGGCTGACGGCGGCCGAGCGGAAGCGGGTCGGGATCGGCCAGTCCGTGCCGATCGCGGCCGATCCGGCCCAGCCGGGCCACGTCGTGCTGCTGCTCGACGCCGATCGGGTCGACCCGCGGGCGATCGCGGCGCTCGGTCCGATCGCGGGCGGTCCAGGCGGGCCGCGGGTCGCCGACGTCGCCCCGCCGCCGATCGATCCGACGTTGGACGCCTGAATGGAGAAACCCCTCCCGTCGTTCGAAACGGACCCGGCCACGCTCGCCGAGCCCTTCCCGGCCGACTTCGCCTGGGGCTTCGCGGCCTCCGCCTACCAGATCGAGGGAGCCGCGACGGAGGATGGCCGCGGGCCGTCCATCTGGGACACGTTCGCTCGCCGGCCGGGCGTCATCGCCGACGCCAGCACGGGCGATGTCGCCTGCGACCACTACCACCGCTCCCCCGAGGACGTCCGGCTGATGGCCGAGCTCGGGGCCCGGGCCTACCGCTTCAGCGTCAGCTGGCCGCGCGTCCTCCCGTCGGGGACCGGGGCCGTGAACCAGCGCGGCCTGGACTTCTACCGGCGGCTGGTCGACGAGCTGCTGGGGGCGGCCATCGAACCGGTCCTCAACCTGTTCCACTGGGACCTCCCGCAGGCGTTGCAGGATCGCGGCGGCTTCGCCGATCCAGAGGTCGTCGACTGGTTCGCCGAATACGCGGCCGTGGTCGCGTCGAGTCTGGGCGACCGGGTCCGGACGTGGATGACGTTCAACGAGCCGGCCTGCTTCGCGTTCCTCGGCCACGCCGACGGCATCCACGCGCCGGGCCTGCGCGACTGGCCCACGGCGATCCGGGTGGCGGATCACGAGCTGCGCGCCCACGCCGCGGCCGCCGACGCGATCCACGGCCTCGTCGCCGGCGCGAAGGTCGGCATCGCGATCGACGTCAACCAGGTCGTCCCGGCCACGGAGTCCGAGCGCGATCGGCTCGCCGCAGCGACGTGGAGCTCCGCCCGGGACGCGTGGTTCCTCGACCCGCTGTTCGGCCGTGGCTACCCGGCGCTCGGGCTCGCGGCCCACCGCGAAGCGGGCCACCTCGACGGCGTCGACCTCGCCGACCCGCCCGCCGGCCCGCTCGACTACCTCGGGCTGAACTACTACCGACGGGACTCCGTCCGGGCGCGGACCGACCGGCCGTTCGACTGGGAGATCGGCCCGGCGTCGGGCTCGGAGCAGACCCAGATGGACTGGCACGTCGCGCCGGACGGGCTGCGCGACACGCTGCTCGAGCTCCACCGGACGTACGCGCCGCGGGAGATCGTCGTCACCGAGAACGGCGCCGCCTACCCCGACAGGGTGGACGAGGACGGCCGGGTGCGCGACGAGGCCCGACAGGCCTATCTCGCACGCCATGTCGCCGCGGCGGCCGACGCGCTTCGCGCGGGGGTCCCGCTCACCGGCTTCCACGTCTGGTCGGTGCTCGACAACTACGAATGGAGCCTCGGCTACGGCCGCCGGTTCGGGTTGGTCCACGTGGACTTCGGCGACCTGCGCCGCACCCCGAAGGACAGCGCCCGCTGGTATCAGCGGCTGATCGCCGGGAGCCGGACCCGGCCGTAGGGGCTGCGTGGCGCCGCGACGCCCCCCAGAGGCTAGGCGAGGCCGGCTGCCGTCAGGCCGTGACCTCGCGGATGCAGCCCGGCGATCCCCACGGGCAGCCGCCCCGCGAACGCCGCCTCGCCCAGGAGCGCGGCCGCCAGCGCATCCATCGACGGGGCGAGGATGCCGTAGGTGCAGACGTGGGCCCGCGCGGACGGATACGCGAGGAGGTCCCAGGGGGTGCGGAGGGCAACGGTGACCGTCGGCCGGCCCGCCGACAGGACGGCGTCCGCGATCCTCGCCTGGGCCGGCTGGAGGTGCGCCGAGAGTGTCCCGACGACGACGAGATCGACGGCGCCCAGGCGCCCTGCGAGGCCCGCGAGGTCGGCATCGGTCGGGAGCGCGGGAAGGAGGATCTCCACCACGTCGGCGATCCGCCGTCGGAGGGCCGACGCCAGGGTCGGGCGCACCGTCGAGGACGTGTCGGCCGGGGTCAGGTCGGCCGGCACGGACTGGACGACGGCCACCCGGGTCCCCGTCACCGGCCTGAGCGGCAGCAGCCCGTCGTCGTTCCGGACGAGGGTGATCGAGCGTCGCGCGAGCTCGGCGGCGAGCGCCCGGTGATCGTCGCAGCCGACGACGTCGAGCGAGGGCTGGTCGTGGCGTCCCAGCCACTCGCGCAGGTCGCCCAGCCGGTGGGTCGCGGCGGCATCGTCGTCGGGATCGAGCAGCCCACGCCGCCGCGCCTGGAGCAGGCCCTCCTCCAGCCGCTCCAGGGCG
>DATBGP010000301.1:0-4668 GCA_036557925.1 Candidatus Limnocylindrales bacterium
TACAAAACCGCTGCTCTACCAATTGAGCTACGTCGGCGCGCAGGGCCGTACCGCAGAAGGACCCATCGGCGCCGAGGAATGATACGGTCGGGCCAGCGGGCCGGTCAAGCGAACCGGGGCCCTCCCGCGGCGCGCCCCCGATGGGTTCCGCGGATGGCCGGGATCAGTCCGGCGTCGGCCCGCCGGGCAGGAGCTCGTCCGATTCGGGCGGGGCGGCATCCGCGGCCGCCGGTTCCTTCGCGCGCGAATCCTCCTTCCGGGCCGCCGGCATCGCCGTCGCCTTCCCGGGCGTCGCGGTGGCGTCCGGTCCGGCGGTCGTCGGGGCCTTCGTCGCAGCTTTCGTCGGGGCCTTCGCCGCTTTCGTCGCGGCCTTCGTCGCGGCCTTCGTCGCAGGCTTCCTCGCAGGCCTCGCCTTCGTGGCGGCGTCCGACGCGACCTTCGTCGCGGCCCCGTCTCCGGCGTTCACCCCCGCCTTCGTGGACGCCCGCTTCCGGGTCGGCTGCGCCGGGGCCGAGGCCGCGGATGTCTCCGGCGTCTCCACCGCGGACTTCCGCTTCCGACCGGGTGTCGCGGCCGTCGCCGGCTCGACGGCGTCGGTCGGCGGCGTCGCCTCCGCCGTGTCGGCGATGTCCGGTGGGGCGGCCGGCTCGGCTTCTGGGGACAAGGCCCGGGGCTCGGCGGACGCATCACCGGTCGAAGGTCGCTGGGCGACCGCCGCGAAGAGGAGGATCGACCCGGCCACGGCGGCGTTCAGCGATGCCACGCTCCCCCGCATCGGGATCCGGATCGCCAGGTCCGCCCGTCGTCGAACCGCCGGTGCCAGCCCCTGGCCCTCGCTGCCGACGATGATCGCGAGCGGACCGCGCAGGTCGGCCTGCTCGGCGGTGAGGGGCGCATCGGCCTCCGCGGCGGCAATCCGGAGGCCCCGGATCCGGAGGTCGGACAGGGCGCCCGGCAGGTCGTCGACCGGGCAGAGGAGCAGGTGCTCCACCGCTCCGGCGGACGCCTTCACTGCGGCGGGCGACAGCGGCGCCTGGTGATGGGTCGGGAACACGACGCCGTGGACGCCCGCGGCCTCGGCGCTCCGCAGCAGGGTCCCGACGTTCTGCGGGTCCTCCAGCGAGTCCATCACGAGGACGAACGGCGCCTCGCCGCGTTCGACCGCTCGGGCGAGGACGTCGTCCAGGCCGGCGTAGGTCCGCGGCTCGACGACCAGGGCGATCCCCTGGTGCCCGTCGAAGCCGGCGATCGAGGTGAGCGTGCCGCCCTCGATCTCGACCACCGGGATTCGGAGACTCGTGGCGTGGAGGACGAGCCGCTCCAGCGCCTGTCGTCGCTGCGGCACGACGAGCAGCCGGTGGGCCGGACGGCGGGCGACGAACGCCTCCTCGACCGGGCGGCGCCCGGCGATCAGCTCCTCGTCGTCGTGGAGGAGATCGGGCTCCGGGATCGCGGAACGCGCCGGCGGCGCGTACGGCGGACGCGGCGTCCACGGCCGGCCGGGGCGCTGGCCCGCGAACGGCGGACGACCGAGGGGCGGGCGAGGTCGGCCCTCGGGCCCGGCCGCACCGGAGCGACGCGGCCCGCTGCCGGCATCGAACGGGCGCGGCGGACGCGGTCCATCGAACGGGCGCGGCGGACGCGGTCCATCGAACGGGCGCGGCGGACGCGGTCCATCGAACGGGCGCGGCGGACGCGGTCCATCGAACGATCGCGGGCGGCGATCGGGCTCGTCGCGACGCGGGCGATCGGACCGATCCGATCCTCCGCGCTCACCGTGCCGATCGCGGCCCCGGTCCCGGTCGCGATCCCGATCGAAGCCGGGGGCGCCGCGCTGACCCCGGCCGTGACCGCCAGCAGAGCGATCCCACGGTCGGTCGCCGCGCGGCCCCGTCGGTCGGTCGCCCCCACGATCGCCCGATCGGTCGCGATCGGCGCCGAACCCGAACCCGGGTCGCGGTCGATCCCCCGACCCGCGGTCCGGACGTGGCCGGCCTCCGCCGCCCGGGCTCGGCGGGCCGGACCGATGCGGACCGGAAGACGGCGGGCCGGAGCGTGGCGCACCGTGGGAACCGGAGCGGTGTGCTCCCCCACCCCGCGGGCCCGACCCCTTCGAGCCTCCCGAGCCGGCTCCGCCCTTGTCCTTCGGCCGGTCAGCCACGGCTCGGCTCGAGCTGTCGCCAGCGCTGCCCGTCGCGCGTGTCCTCGACCGCGATCCCGAGCGCGGCAAGCTCGTCCCGCAGGCGATCCGAGGCCGCCCAGTCGCGGTTCGCCCGCGCCGCCGCCCGTTCGTCGAGCAGCCGGCGCAGGCCCTCGTCGAGCTCGTCAGCCGGGTCGGGCAGGATCGCGAGGACCTCGTCGAACGACCGCAGGAGGGCCAGCGCCCGTCCGGAGTCCGCCGTCGACAGGCTTCGCGCGTCGATCCGCCGGTTCAGCTCTCGAACCAGGTCGAAGACCGCGGCCAGCGCCGCCGAGACGTTCAGGTCGTCGTCGAGAGCCGCGCCGAAGGCGTCGTCCGCGCCGGACAGCAGCGCTCCGATCGAGGGGTCGTCCGGCCGGTCGCCCCGGTAGGCGTCGAGCGCGGCCACCGCGGCATCGAGCCGGTCGATCGCCGCCGCGGCGGCGGCCAGCGACTCGTCGCTGTAGGTGTTCGCCGCGCGGTAGTGGACGGAGATCAGCGCGTATCGCAGCGCCCGGGGCGAGACGCCCGCATCGAGGAGGTCCGCGACCCGGGCGATGTTCCCCGCGGACTTCGCCATCTTCGCCCCGCTCATCTGGAGGTGGGCGCAATGGAGCCAGGTCCGGACGAAGGGCCTGCCGGTCGCTGCCTCGCTCTGGGCGATCTCGTCCTCGTGGTGCGGGAAGATCAGGTCGACCCCACCCGTGTGGATATCGAACGTCTCGCCGAGATGCTTCATCGACATCGCCGAGCACTCGATGTGCCAGCCCGGGCGCCCCGGCCCGATCGCCGTGTCCCAGGAGGGTTCGCCGGGCTTCGGACCCTTCCAGAGGGCGAAGTCGCGAACGTCGTCCTTCGCGTACTCGTCGCTTTCGACGCGTTCGCCGACCCGGAGGTTCTCGGGGTCGAGCCGGGCCAGGCGACCGTAGGCGGGCCAGGACGAGATCCGGAAGAAGATCGAGCCGTCGTCGGTCCGGTAGGCGTGGTCGCGCTCGAGGAGGATCGCGATGAGGGCGACGATCTCGTCGATGTGGTCGGTCGCCCGGGGCAGGACGTCGGGGCGGGTCATCCGAAGTCGCTCTGCATCCGCGAGGAAGACCGCGAGCCAGCGATCGGCCAGCTCGCCGATCGAGGTCCCGCCCGCGGCCGCGCCCTTGATGATCTTGTCGTCGACGTCGGTGATGTTCATCACCCATTTGACCTGGAGGCCGCGGCGGCGGAGGTGGCGGACGAGCACGTCGGCGAACAGGAAGCTCCGGAAGTTGCCGATGTGGGCGGGCCCGTAGACGGTCGGCCCGCAGCTGTAGATCCCGATCCGGCCGGCCTCGAGCGGATCGAGCGGGCCGATCGACCCGGTCAGCGTGTCCTGCAGCCGAATCGTCATCGAGCCGTGGTCGGTTCCGCCGCGAGCGGCTCGGCCGGCATCGCCCCGGAGAGGGTCACGACCGCCAGCGCGGAGATCCCGCGGCCGGCGCCTTCGAAGCCGGCGAGATTGCCGGTCGAGGCCTTGACGTTCACCGACGTCTCCGGCGCCCCGACCAGGTCGGCGATCCGGGCGGCCATCGCCGGCAGGACCGAGCCGATCCGCGGCCGGCCAGCCACGACGGTCACGTCGAGGCTCGCCACGCCCAGGCCGAGCTCCCGGGCGCGCCGCACGACGTCCCGGAGCAGGTCCGAGCTGTCGATGCCTCGCGGCGTCTCCGGACCGGCCGGGAACAGCTTGCCCAGATCGCCGAGGCCGGCCGCGCCGAGGATCGCGTCGGCGACCGCGTGGAGGGCGACGTCGCCGTCGGAGTGGCCGGACAGCCGCGGCGCGCCGTCGATCGAGACGCCGCCGAGGACGAGCGGGGTTCCGGGTCCGAAGGGATGGAGGTCCTGGCCGATCCCGACGCGGGTGAAGAGCGTGGATCGGCGGCCGAAGGCGGCCTCGACGCGGTCGAGGTCGCCGGCCACGGTCACCTTGAGATTGGCGGGGTCGCCAGCGATCGCATGGACGGGAATGGTACAGGCCTCAAGCAGTGCGGCCTCGTCGGTCCAGGTCTCCGGACCGGCCGGCGGGAAGCGCTCGAAGGCGGCTCGGAGGAGCGCGCGTCGCACGCCCTGGGGCGTCTGGGCGGTCGCGAGTCCCTCCCGGTCGATCGTGCCGTCGAGCCGGTCGCCGTCGAGCCGTTTCAGGGTCTCCGTCACCGGGAGGACCGGGATCGCGGCGCCGTGCGCCGCTGCGGCGGCCACCACTCGCGACACCAGCTCCGGCTCGACGAGGGGCCGCGCGCCGTCGTGGACGAGGACGACCCGATCGTCGGTGGCCGCAGCCGCTCGTCCGCCGAGCGCATCGAGGGCCGCCAGGCCCGCGGCCACGGACTCGTGGCGGCGGTCGCCGCCCGGAACGATCGCCCGGACCGCCTCCGGCAGCCAGTCCGCCGCAACGATCCGCCCGATCCGCTCGGGCGAGGTCACGAGGACGATCGATTCGACCTCCGGCGCCGCAG
>DATBGP010000302.1:0-11332 GCA_036557925.1 Candidatus Limnocylindrales bacterium
GTGGTGGGGGGGTTGGGTGTGGTTTGGGGGGGGTTGGGTGGTTGTTTTTTGTGGTTTGGTGTGTGGGTGGGGTGGGGGGGAAGCGTGCCTTTGCCATCCAGCCCACGAGGACGCTGACCGCGGCGACGGCGAAGTGGATGACGTGGACCGCGGCGTTCGACGGCACCGAGAAGATGCCGAACAGGGTGGGACTGACGAGGACGGCGATGAAGATGATCGTGTAGAGCAGCCCGAAGCCGATCACCGCGTTCGCCTGTGTCTCGCCCTTCAGGCCGAACGCGATGAACAGGGCGATGGCGCCGGTCAGCAGGTGGACCACGTTGTGGACGTTGTCCGTGCGAACGAGCGCGTTGTCGGCCGTGCCGACGAGCCCCGTGTTCAGGAAGCCGACGAGGCCGGCGGCGACGAGGACGACCCCGACCAGGGCCGACCAGCCCATGGCGACATTGGCGTTGCTGTTCATGAGCGACCCACACCTCCCGTGATCGGCGCCGCGGCGCCGTTCCGTCTGCGATCGGAGGCCGGAACGGTTGCGGCCGGCCTCTCGACCCGGTGGTTCGCGAGCGGTGCCCCGACGGATGACCGGCCCGAGGCGGGCGGCCGGGACCTCCTGAGCATGGACACGCTGTCAACGCCGGTGTCGAGGTCCGCGGGACGCCGCGATTCGGAGGCCGCATGCGGCCCCTAGAATGCGGACATGCCCGCCACGATGGACGGCGCGCGATTCGTGGGGCGCGACGCGGCTTTCATCCGGCTTGCCCCGGCGCTCGAAGCGGCTGCGGGCGGTCAGTCGACCGCCGTGCTCCTCGAAGGGCCCGGAGGCGTCGGCGTCACCCGGTTCGTCGGCGAGGTCGGCCGGCGGGTCACCGCCCTCGGCGAGCCGTTCGCGGTCCTCCGCGGCCGGTCGTATCGTCCAGGCAGCGACGACCCCTACGGCTCGATCGTGCGGGCACTCCGCCCGGTCTTCCGCGATGGGGACGACGACGAGCTCGTCCGGCTCGTCGGCCCGAACGTCGAGGACCTCGTCCGGCTGTTCCCGGAGATCCAGGCCCGGCTCGGCTCGGCCGGCGCGCTCCCAGCCCAGCCCACCATCACCGCCCCGGAACGCCGCCAGAGCCGGGTCCTGGAGGCGATCCTCGGGGTGGTCGGCCGGCTCTCGGAGCGGGCGCCGGTCCTCCTGGTCCTCGAGGATCTCCACGACGCCGACGCCGGCACGCGCGCGCTCGTCACGTTCCTGAGTCGCGTCCGCCGCCGCCACCGGGTGTGCTTCGTCGCCTCGTACGCGACCGACGAGCTGACCCGCGACCACCCGCTCTCCGCCACGCTCGCGGAGATGACCGCCGGCGAGGTCGCTCGGCCGACCCGGGTCCGGATCGACCCGTTCGAGCGATCCGAGCTCGCGGACCTCGTGGACGCGATCGAGGGCGAGCGGCCCACCGGCTCCGCCCTCGTCCTGGTCGCCGATCGCTCCCGCGGCCTGCCGCTCGTGGCCGAGGAGCTCCTCGCGGCCCGCCGGGAGGTCTCGAACGCGAGCCTGACGGCCTCCTTCGACGATCTCGTGATCGCCCGCCTCGCGCGGCGCGGTCCGGAGTGCCGGCGCGTCCTCCGGCTCCTCTCGCTCTGCGGCCGGCCGGTGGATCGTGACGAGCTGGCGGATTCCGTCGCGACGTTCGAGCTGACCGCCGATCGCCTGCCGCCCCGGTCGTCCTCGCGTCCGCGGCGCGGCGACGGCACCCTGGACCCGGACCTGAGCGCCGGGCTCGAGGAGGCGATCGAGCATGGGATCCTCGTCGACGAGGCCGACGGCATCGCCTTCCGTCACGAGCACATCCGGCGGGCGGCCGCCTCGGATCTGCTCCCGCGGCTCCGGCGCCGCTATCACCTGGCGCTCGCCACCGGGCTCGTCGCCCATCCGGGCGAGACCGCTCGGCACTGGATCGAGGCGCACGTCTCGGATCGCGCGTTCGCCGCCGCCGTCGACGCCGCGGGCCGGGCCGAAGCCGCCCACGCGCCGGAGGACGCGCTCGCCGCGCTCGAGCTGGCGCTGGGGCTGGCCGATCCGGGCGTCCAGGTGTCCGGGGCCGGCGAGGCCCCGGCCGGGTCCGCCGGCGCGACGGCTGCCCACGGGAAGGCCGGCCCGAAGGCGGCCGGCGACGACGTGACGACGGCCCTCCACCTCCGCGCCGCGGAGGCGGCCTTCGCCGCCGAACGGCCGGCCCGGGCGGCGGCCTACGTCGAGGCCCTCGTCAACCGGTTCGACGAGCGCCGCGACCGCCTGACGCTCGGCGTCCTGTACGAGCGGCTCGGCCGCTACCGGCGGGCCGCCGGCGATCGCGTCGGTGCCCTGGCCGGGTTCGAGCGGGCCGTCGACCTGGTCCCGCCCACGAAGAGCGTCGAACGGGCCGAGGTGCTCGCGGCCCTCGCCCAGGTCCGGATGATCGACGGCTCGTTCGGCGGCGCCGAGCAGCTCGCCCGCGAGGCGATCCGGATGGCCGAGGAGCTCGGACCGGCCGGCGACGCGGTCCGGCTCCACGCGACGACGACGCTGGGCGTGACCCTCGGCTGGGGCGATTCGCCCGAGGCCGGGGTCGCCCTCCTCCGCGAGGCGCGAACGATGGCTGAGCAGCGGGGCGACCTCGACGAGCTCTTCCGGGTCTACGCGAACCTGACGACCGTGCTCGATCTCGTCGGACGCCGGGCCGAAGCGGTCGAGGTGGCGTACGAGGGCGTCGAGGCGTCACGGCGGGCCGGGCTGGAGGCCGTGTTCGGGAACTTCCTTCGGGCGAATGCCTCGGACTCGCTCTTCCTGCTCGGGCGCTGGGCGGAATCCAGCGACATCAGCGCGACCGCGCTGGAGTGGAGCCCGGGCGGCGCGATCGCCCGGCCGATCGACAGCCTCGCGATCGTCGAGATCGAGACGCACGCCGGCGAGGCGGCGGGTCGCCAGCTCGGCCAGATCCTCGTCGGCCTCGATACCGTCAGCGACGCCCAGCACGCGGTCCCGATCTACCGGGCGGCCGCGTCCCTCGCTCTCTGGCAGGGCGACCATGCCGACGCGGCGCGGGCGGCGGCACGGGGCTGGGACCTCGTGAAGGACGGCGGCGACTGGAGCCTGATCGCGAAGATGGCGGCGACGGTCGCGGAGGTCGATTCCGCTGCCGCGGTCGATGCGGGCGCGCGCCGGGACCTCGCCGCGCTCGCCTCGATCCGGTCACGATCGCGCGACGTCGTGGCCGCCGCGCGGCGGGCGGTGGAGAAGTCCGGGGTCGGGACCACGATCGGGTCGCGCCGCGAGGCGGACGCCTGGCTCGCCCAGGCGGCGGCCCACCGCGAGCGGCTGGAGGGGCGCGACGATCCGGCAACGTGGGACCGGCTCTCGGAGCTCTGGGCGGCGCTCGCCAACCCGTACGAGGAAGGCAAGGCCCGCTGGCACCAGGCGGAGGCGATCCTCGGGTCCGGCGAGGGTCGGCCGGCTCGGGCCAAGGCCCGACCCGCCCTCGAACGGGCCGCGCGCATCGCGCTCTCGCTCCAGGCCCGGCCGCTGCTGCGCGAGGTCACGCTGCTCGCCGGCCGCGCGATGATCCGGCTGCCGGAGGTCGAGGGCTCCGGCCTGGAGCTCGTCGACGCGGAGCCCGCGGCGGCGGCGGCCGGCGGCAACGGCCATGCCGACGGGGCGCTCGTGGCGGTCGGGCCGGGCGGCGGCGACCACGAGTCCCGGGAGGCGGCCGCGACCGCGTCCACCGGAGCCGCCGATGGCTCGGCCCCCCTCGATTCCCGCTCGTCGGTCGTCAGAGGCCTCGTCGGCGATCCGGCCGCGGCCAGGCGGGACACGTTCGGGCTGTCGCGGCGCGAGCGGGAGGTCCTGGCGCTGATCGCCGAAGGGCGGACGAACCGCGAGATCGGCGAGCGACTGTTCATCAGCCAGAAGACGGTCGGCGTCCACGTCGGCAACATCCTCGCGAAGCTCGGGGTGTCCGGCCGCGTCGAGGCGGCAGCCGTCGCGATCCGTCTGGGCCTCACCGAGCCCGAGACGGCAGGAACCGCGTCCGGACGGTAGATTCGGGTCGTCGCGACCCGCCCGTCGCGCTCCGGATCGCCTCCGATCCGATCATGCGACCGACCGATCCGACCATCGATCCGCACCCGAGGTCCACTGCCGCGATGCGCCGTCTGCCTCTCCTCGCCGTCATCGCTCTCTCGATCCTCGCCCTCGTCGCCGCCTGCAGCTCGAGCAGCTCGACGCCGGGCTGGACGTACGCCCCGGCCCCATCCGGCACGCCGGCCCCGTCCGGCGGCGCGTCGGGCGCTCCCGCGGCATCCGGTGGCGCGTCGGCCGCTCCGTCGGCGGCGCCTTCGGCAGCCCCCTCCGTGGCGCCTTCGGCTGCGCCCTCCGGGGAGGCGTCCGGGGCGCCCTCCGCGGCACCCTCGGCCGGCGGCAGCCCCGCTGCCTCGAGCGGCATCGTCCTGACGATCACGGCGCCCGTCGGGGCGGCGACCGCCGGCTTCCAGCCGACCACGCTCGATGCGCCCGCGAACAGCGCCTTCCAGCTGATCTTCGACAACCAGGACAACCAGGCGCCGCACAACCTGATCCTCCAGAACCCGGACGGCAGCAACGTCCAGGTGAGCGGCGATACCGCGTTCTTCACCGGCCCCGGCCAGCGTCAGTACGCGGTGCCGGCGCTCGCCCCCGGCTCGTACCCGTACATGTGCCAGGTCCACCCGACGACGATGAAGGGCACGCTCGAGGTCAAGTAGCAGGCGAGGGGACCAACACGCCCGTGGACGCCGCCGGCCAGCTCGCGTATGGAGACGCCTACGCTCGAACCGTCGACGCCCGCGTCGAAGCGGTCGACGACTCCGGCGAGGCGCCGCTGATCGTCCTGGACCGGACCGTGTTCTACCCGGGCGGCGGCGGCCAGCCGGCCGATCGGGGCCTCCTCCTCCGCGGCTCGGACGGCCGGAGCTGGACCGTCCGCTCGGCGAGGAAAGCCGGCGGCGACATCGTCCACGAGCTCGAGCCGGATCCGGCCGGCCCGCCGGCGCGCGGCGACACGCTGACGGTGGACCTCGACTGGCCGAGGCGGTACGCGCTCATGCGGACGCACACGGCCCTGCATGCGCTGTGCGGCGTCGTCTGGCGCGACTACGGGGCGCTGGTCACGGGCGGGAACATGGAGCCCGGAGCGGGCCGGATGGACTTCGAGTTCGAGCGGATGAGCGGCGACCTCGTCTCGGAGATCGAGTCGCGGGTGAACCACGAGCTCGCGGCGAAGCGCGATGTCCGGGTCGACGTCCTGCCCCGCGAGGAGGCGTTCGCGATCCCCGACCTGATCCGGACGAAGGTCAACCTCCTGCCGGAGGGCATCCGGGAGATCCGGACGATCGAGATCGTCGGGCTCGACCTCCAGGCCGACGGCGGGACGCACGTATCGAACACGAGCGAGGTCGGCCGGATCCGGGTCCTCGGCTACGAGTCCAAGGGCCGGATCAACAAGCGGATCCGGATCTCCGTCGAAGACGCCGAGACGACCTAGCCGGACTGCCCGGTGGCGGCGACCACGGCCCGGGTGAGCTCGTCGGTGCGGAGCGCATCCGCATAGCCCGACAGGACGCGACCGGGGTCGCGAGCCTCGACGGCGTCCACGAAGCGTTCGGCCTGGGCCTCGTAGGGATCGCGGCCGGACGGGACTGTCCGGGAGGACCGGTCCTCGGCGAGGACGATCTCCCAGGCGCCCTGCCCGCCCTCGGCCTTCCGGATCGTGGCCCGGCGCGCCGCCGATGCGAGCTCGAGATCGATCGTCGGGCGGGCGAACCGGCGGCTGTTCAGGAACGTGCCGAGGGCGCCAGCCTCGAAGCGCAGGATGGCCGCCGTGGCGTCGGCCACGTCCGCGTCCGGCGGGTCCGCGGGCTCCGACCGGGTCGAGACCGCCGCCACGACCACCGCCTCGCCGACCAGGTGCCTGGCGAGGTCGTACAGGTGCGTCGCCTGCTCGATGACCTGGCCGCCGCCCCGGTCGAATCGATGCCACCAGGCGGGTGCCGGCGTGCCGTCGAGCCAGCGACCCGTCACGAACCGCGGCGGATCGTCACGGAGGTGCTCGCGAACCTCGGCCAGCGCCTCGAGCCCGCGAAGGTGGTAGCCGACCGCGACCACGAGCCCGGCGGCGGCGATCGCGACCCCGAGCCGGCGCGCGCCGCCCGGATCGGCGGCCGCCAGGGGCTTCTCGATCAGGAACGGGATCCCGCGTTCGACCAGCCCCAGGCCAATCCCCGCCGCCGCGAACGGCGGCACGCAGACGATGGCGACGTCCGGCCGGAGCTCGTCGACCAGGCGGATCGGATCCGCGGACGCCCGCGCTCCACGCGGCGTCGCGATCGCTGCCGCCCGCTCCTCGCGGGCGGACGCGACCCCGACGAGGGTCGTCCGGCCGAGCCGATCGAGCGCGGCCAGGTGGTGCGGGACGATCCAGCCCCCGCCGATCGCGACGAGGCGCAGGTCAGCGGCCACGGCGGATCCGGGCCGGGGTCGGGCGACGTCGGGACATCGCGATCCAATCTACAGGTGGGATGATCGGGCGCACATGCTCGACGTCGCGACCGGCGCCCTCGGCGTCTTCCTCATCGTCCTGACCTTCTGGGACCTCTTCGAGACGGTCGTCGTCCCGCGGCCCACGCCGGGCTACTTCCGGATCGGCCGTTATCTCGTCCGCGGCCTCTGGCGGGTCGTCCGCGCGTTCCGGAACGGCACGGACGGTCGGCCCCATGACCGGCTGCTGGGCCTCTTCGCGCCCGGGGCGACCGTCCTCCTGCTCGTCGCCTGGCTCACAGCCCTGATGTTCGGCTACGGCCTCGTGCTCTACGCGCTGCGCACGCAGCTCGAACCGGTCCCGACCAGCATCGGCAGCGCCGTGTACTTCGCGGCCACGACCATCCTGACGATCGGGTTCGGCGACATCGTCGCGGTCGACACGCTGGCCCGGGCCGTGCTCGTCACCTCCGCCGTGGCGGGTCTCGGCACGGTGGCCCTCGTCGTGACCTTCCTCTTCTCGCTCTATGCCTCGTACCAGCGGCGCGAGGTCGAGGTCGTGGCCCTCCAGGCGGCCGCCGGGGCGCCGCCGTCCGCGGTCGCCCTGCTCGAGACGTACGCGAACCTCCACCTCATCCATCGGCTGCCGGACCTGTTCCTCGACTGGGAGCGCTGGGCGGTCGAGGTCCTCGACTCGCACGTGGCCTATCCGCTGCTCGGCTACTTCCGATCAAGCCACGACAACCTGTCGTGGATCAGCGCGCTCGGGACGGTCCTCGATGCGGCCTCGCTCGTCCTGACCACGATCCAGGAGGTGCCCCGCGGCGAGGCGAAGCTCGTCAAGCGGGTCGGGACCCACCTGGTCGAGGACATCTCGAACCTGGGCTTCGGGACGGTGGGCAGTGGCGGCGGGCTCGCACGGGAGGATTTCGAGGCCGCCTGCGACCGGCTGGAGGACGCGGGCTACTGCCTGGCGCCGCGCGACGAGGCGTGGCCGGCGTTCGAGATGGCGCGTTCGACGTACGCCGATCGGCTCGAGGGCATGGCGGCGTACTGGGCGACTCCGGCCAACCAGTGGCTGGGGGATCCGGTTGAGCTGCGCCAGCCCCTGCACGACGCCGGCGAACCGTGACGTGGGTGGCCGCGGCTGGCCCCGCCGGCGAGCCCCGGCGTATGCTCGACCCCCAGCCGGGTGAGGGAGCGGATCGAGCGTGGATGGCCTGATCTTCGGCGCGGTCGTGGCGGCCCGGATCCTCGTGCCGCTCGCGATCCCCAAATACCCGCTGCCGGCGATGCTCGCCGCGCTGGTGATCGACGGCGTCGACCAGACGATCTTCCAGACCTTCACGAGCCTCGACCTGTCGGGCTACCAGCAATACGACAAGGCGCTCGACGTCTATTACCTCTCGATCGCGTACACCGCGACGCTCCGGAACTGGACCCACCTCGACGCGTTCGGGGTGAGCCGCTTCCTCTACTACTACCGGCTCATCGGGGTCGTCGCGTTCGAGCTGAGCCAGGTCCGGGCGCTCCTCCTCGTCTTCCCGAACACGTTCGAGTACTTCTTCGACGCCTACGAGGCGGTCCGGGTTCGCTGGGACCCCCGGCGGATGAGCCGCCGGCTCGTCATCGGCATCGCGGCGTTCATCTGGATCTTCATCAAGCTGCCCCAGGAGTGGTGGATCCACGTTGCCCAGCTCGACACCACGGACCTGATCAAGGAGCAGATCTTCGGCGTGCCCACCACGGCCTCGTGGGCCGAGGCCTTCGCGGCCCGGCCCTGGATCCCGATCGTCGCCGTGATCGCCGTCGTCGCCCTGATCATCGCCGCCTGGTGGGTCGTGACCCGGCGGCTGCCGCCGGCCGACCGCCCGCCCACCTTCGACGCCGACGCCCGCCAGCCGGCCGTGGACCCGGTCGAGATCGAAGCGACGCGCCGCCGGCTCGCGCTGCGGCTCTTCGATCGGGAGCTCGTCGAGAAGGTCGTGCTCGTCGGCCTCGTGAGCATCATCTTCGGGCGGATGCTGCCGGGCGTCGAGGCATCGCCGGTCGCGATCGCCGCCGGTGTCGCGATCGTCATCGTCGCGAACGGCGCGATCATCGAGGCGCTCATCCGTCGGGCGAGGTCGCTGGGCGTCTACACGACGACGCGCCAGTTCCTCGTGACGCTGGGCGTGAACGTGGCGATCGTCCTGGTCGGCCAGCTCGTCCTCGATCTCCTGCACGGGCCCTCGCTCGAGCACGCGCTGGTGTTCGTGCTCCTGCTCTCGCTGATCGTCACGCTGTACGACCGCTATCGGCCGATCCACGTCACGCGCTTCGGGTTCGACGAGGGACGTCCGCACGCCGTTCCCGCAGCGCAGCTCGATCCGTCGCGACCTTGAGCGAGGAGGCCACGCCGGCGACGAAGGCGATCGAGGCCGCCGGCGTGCCGCACCGGGTGGTCCGGACGGAGCGAGCGTCGTCGGCCGAGGAATCGGCCCGGTTCCAGGGCATCGAGACCCACCAGCTCCTCCGGACGATCGTCGTCCGGCGCGGCGAGGACGACTACCTGTTCGTGCTCGTGCCCGCGGGCCGCCGGTTCGACTGGCCGAAGCTGCGCGAGCTGCTCGGCGTCCGCCGGATGTCGATGCCGGATGCCGAGGAGGCCCGGGTCGTCACCGGCTACGAGCGGTACACGATCACGCCCTTCGGCTCGGCGACCGCCTGGCCGGTGATCGCCGACGCCGCGATCGTCGAGGAGCCGGTGGTGGCGATCGGCGGCGGCGGCTTCGGCGTCAACCTCCACCTCGCCCCGGCCGACCTCGTCGCGGCCCTCGACGCCCGGATCGCCGACGTCAGCATCCCCGAGCCGCCGCACGACCACGAACACGTCCGGGGCTGAGGGGGCCGGCACGCGCCGGCGACGTGGCTATGATCGGCCGATGCGGACCTCCGAGCCGGTCGCATTCCGATGAGCGACGACCTCGCCCTCCAGCTCAATGTCGCACTGCGCCTCCTGATCGCGGCAGCGTTCGGGGCGCTGGTCGGGATCGAGCGGGAGATCCACGGCCATTCGGCCGGCTTCCGGACGCACACCCTCGTGGCGGTGGGCTCGGCGATGTTCACCGTCCTCTCGATCTACGGGTTCCCGAGCAGCCCGGCCAACCCGGTGGACCCGACGCGGATCGCCGCCCAGATCGTCACCGGCATCGGCTTCCTCGGCGCCGGGGCGATCCTGAAGGCGGGCCCCACCGTCCACGGCCTGACGACGGCGGCAAGCCTGTGGTCGGTGGCCGCGATCGGGATGGCCGCCGGCGCGGGCGCCTGGATCGTGGCCGGTGTCGGGACCGGCATCGTGGTCTTCACCCTGTGGCCGTTGAACCTCATCGCCAAGTGGCTCGACCGGCAGGCGCGGCGACCCGGTCACACCACGGACGGCGATTGACCGCTCCGGTCCGCGCCGGACGGCCGACCTGCGCCGAGTAGACAGCCGGACGGTCGCGCAGGCGCCTCGTTTGGCCCCGTGCGCTGTGGCAGGATGACCGCCGATCATGCAGCGGTTCCTCGCGCCCATCTTCAGCAGCCCCGTGCTCCGCCGGGTCGGATGGCACATCGGCCGGGTCCGGAGCGCCGTGGACCGGCGGTTCTTCATCCAGCTCCTCGGCGCGGCGTTCGTGCTCGTCCTGATCGCGGCCTCGATCATCACGCTGGTCGAGAAGCCGTTCACGTTCGACTCGCTGGGGAAGTCGCTCAACTGGGGCGTCCAGACGATCCTGGGCCAGGGCGACTCCTCATACGTGACCAGCCCCGTCGGCTGGATCGTCGGCTGGTTCTTCAGCCTCTTCGGGATCGCGATCATCGGGACGCTCACGGGCGCCCTCGTCGCGCTCGTCATCGATTTCCTGCTCAAGGAGGGCCAGGGGTTGGGTGCGTCGGGCTATTCGGACCACATCGTCGTCTGCGGCTGGAACACGACGGCCCGCGACCTCATCGACGAGCTGAAGGGCGACGACTACCAGTCGAAGATCGTCGTGATCGCCGACATCGACAAGAACCCGGCCGGACCGGGCGTCTACTTCGTGCGGGGCGACGCGACGAGCGCCGACGACCTGGAGCGGGCCGGGATCACCGAGGCGGCGGCCGCGTTGATCTTCCCCGAGGACGCGTCGGACGCCGCCGACATGCGATCGATCCTCATCGTCATGGCGATCGAGCACATCGCCCCACACGTCCGGACCGTCGCTGAGGTGAACAACCCCCGCCACGAGCCGCACTTCCGGCGGGCCGACGTCGACGAGCTGCTCGTCACCTCGAAGGTCGCGTCGCACCTGCTCGCCCGGTCGGCGCTCTACCCGGGCCTGACCGGCCTTGTGACGGACATCGTGTCGGGCGGCGAAGGCTCCGAGCTCTACCGGATCGGCCTGCCGGACGAGTACTGCGGGATGACGATCGACGAGGTCTCCGCCCGGCTCCGGTCGGAGCATCGCGCGACGCTCCTCTCCGTCAATCGCGGCGGCCGGGCGTTCGTGAATCCCGAGACCACGTTCGTGCTCCAGCCCGGCGACGACGCGGTGGTCGTGGCCGAGTCGCTCGGGACGCTGGCGCCGCTCGAGATCGCGGACGTGACCGTGGTCCCGCGAACGGCGGCCGTCGTTCCGAGCGCCTGACGCTCATCGCACGCGCCCACAATCGGCGGCCGTCCGGCGCCCGTCCGTCGCCCCGCCGTCGCCGCGCCGCGCGCCATGGGCCTGCCCGCCCGTTGTTGTCGAATGACACCCACGCGGTCGTTCGGCGGGCCAGGTGCCGCTCGGGGCCCATTCG
>DATBGP010000303.1:0-9506 GCA_036557925.1 Candidatus Limnocylindrales bacterium
CGGTCCGGCCGCGGTCCGTGAACGTGGAGTTCGTCTCCGCGAACCCGACCGGGCCGCTCACCATCGGCAATGCCCGCGGCGCCTTCGTCGGCGACCTCCTCTGCCGGGTCCTCGAGGCCGGCGGCCAGCAGGTCACGCGCGAGTACTACTTCAACGATGCCGGCGGCCAGATCGACAAGCTCGGGGCGTCGGTCCTCGCGCTGCGGCGCGGCGAGCCGGTGCCCGAGGACGGCTACCATGGCGACTACGTGACCGAGCTCGCGGGCTCGGTCCCGGACGACGTCTGGGCCGAGGCGACCGCCGAGGGCGCCGACGGAGCCGCGGTCCTCGGCCACTGGGCGGCGGGCCGGGTCCGAGCCCGGATCGAGGCGAGCCTCGAGCGGCTCGGCGTCCACTTCGACGTCTGGACGAGCGAAGGCTCCCTGCACGAGCAGGGCTGGGTGGAGCGGGCGATCGACCGGCTCCGCGCGGGCGGGCACGTCTACGAGCAGGACGGTGCGCTCTGGTTCCGCTCGACCGCGTTCGGGGACGACAAGGACCGGGTCGTCATCCGGTCGAACGGCCAGCCGACCTACTTCGCGGCCGACATCGGCTACGTGACCGAGAAGCTCGGCCGCGGGTTCGACCACCTGATCTACATCTGGGGCGCGGATCACCACGGGACGGTGGCGCGGCTCCGGAACGCCGCCGCGGCGATGGGCTACGACGCCGATGCGGTCCAGGTCCTCCTCTACTCCTGGGTCCACTTCGTCCGCGACGGCCAGGACATCTCGATGAGCAAGCGCGCCGGCGAGTTCATCAGCCTCGACGAGCTGCTCGACGAGATCGGGGTCGACGCTGCGCGCTGGTTCTTCGCGTCACGCGCCCCGAGCTCGGGCATCGACTTCGACATCGAGCTGGCGAAGAAGCAGTCCGCCGACAACCCGGTGTTCTACGTCCAGTACGCCCACGCGAGGATCGCCTCGATCCTCCGGAAGGCGGCCGGCGCCGGTCTCGCGCCGGCGACCACCGTCGCCGGGCATCTCGACGGCGAGCCGGAGGCGGCGCTGGCGCGGGTCATCGTTCGGTTCCCGGAGGTCGTCGAGGATGCCGCCCTGTCCGAGGAGACCCACGGCGTCACGGCCTACGCGACGGACCTCGCGACGCAGTTCCACGCGTTCTACCGGGACGCCCGGGTCGTGGACCCGGACGAGCCGGATCGATCGGCCGGCCGGCTCGCGCTCGTGGCCGCGGCGAAGACCACGCTGGCCAACGCACTCGGGCTGCTCGGGATCAGCGCGCCCGAGTCGATGTAGGCGCGAGGCCGGACGCGTCCGGCCGCGAGTGATCGGGCCCTAGCCCGCCAGGCCGAGGACGCCGGCCACCCTGTTCAGGGCCGCGTCGTCGGAGGCGACGAGGACCCAGCGCTCCGTGTCGCCGGCTCCGGGGAGCAGCGACGCCGAGCCCTGCAGCCCGTCGACGATCGGCGACGCCGCCCGCTCGAACTCGGTGGCGTCCTGGGCCGTGTCCCAGGCCGTTCGCAGCACGACCGCCCACGACCCGTCCGGGCCCTCGAGCGCCGAGATCCGGTCGCCGCCCCAGCCGGCCGCCGCCGACTTCGCCTCGACCGCGGACAGCCCCGAGCCCTGCTGCAGCCAGACGCCCAGCTGGAACTCGCCGAACGAGTCCTCGAGCTGGCTCGTCCAGCCGGCGCCGAGCTTCGTCGCGAGGTCCTTCGGCAGCTCGACCGCGACCGGCTGCTCGCCGGCGGTGTACTTGTCCGGGTGGAGGATCTGCTCGGTCGAGGCCGGCGGCTTCGCGAACGCCTCGTTCACGGCCGCCCAGCCGCCACGGTTCTGGAGCCCCTGGACGAAGCCCAGCCCCTGCGAGTACGGAAAGAGCAGCGACTCGCGCAGGATCGGCGGCATCGACTCGAGCTGCCTGGTCGACGGGTCGTCCTGCGCGGCGCTCAGGAGCTCGCCGAGGTCGGCCTGGGTCAGGTTCTGGAGCTGCCAGTAGGTCATCGAGAGGGTCGCGTCGCCCTCGACGAGCGAGAGGCGGGCGAAGGAGCGGTCGCCCTGGCCGATCTCGTCGAGCCGCAGCGACGAGAGGTCGAAGTTCTGGTCCTGGAGGGCGTGGGTGAACTCGTGGGAGAACGTCGTCTTCTCGACCGCCCCGATCCGGCCCGACTTCGAGACGACGTAGAGCCGCTTGTCGTCGGGGTTGTACAGGCCGGCGACCTGGCTGCCCAGGAGCGTCACGTAGAGGTCCTTCAGGCTCGCGTCTGCCGGGAGCAGCCCGAGCGCCTTCATGATCCGCTCGTTCGCCGCGATGAGCGCGGGCGGGTTGTCCTTGTCGAAGCTGTCGGCGACGAGCTTCTTGATGCCGGCGTCGTCGAGGACGGTCGGGGTGACCGGCCGCGTCGGCTGGAGCTCGCGGATCGCGATGACCTGCTGCTCGATCCGGCTGTAGGTGGCGGCGATGTCGTCCGAGCCGGCGGGGGACGGGGCCGCGCCGCTCGGGGCGGTCGACGGAGCGGCGCTCGGGGCGGCGCTGGGCGCGGGGCTCGGCGATGTGGTCGAGGAGCCGCACGCGGCGACGAGCAGGACGACGGCCGCGGCGAGCGACACGAGGCGAGGGCTGCGCGGCAGATGGCCGCGCTCGGAGGTCGGAAAACGCATGGTGCGGGATTGTGGCATGGCCGTTCGTTTGCGACGACCGGACAGACGTCCTGACTCCGTGTTGCTTTCTTAATCGACCTGCGCGTTGTCGTTGAACCCGCCCGGTTCATTGTTCGAAGCGGACCGAACCCTCAGGGTTCCATCCTCCCTCCCTCCGAGCGGGGGCGCCGATTGGGCAGGCGCCTCCGCTCTTTCCTTTGTCCCGCGGCAGCTCGTCGCGTGCCGCCGACCTGGTCGAACTTGCACCCGGGACCGGTCCGCATCGGTTCGTTGTTGCACATGGTCAGACTTGCACCCGGGGACTCCTGGGATCGAGGGCCAGGTCGATTCGAGCCCATCCCGAAGTTCCCGACGGCCAAGTCTGACCAGGTCCCCGCGACGGCTCGGGGCGGTCAGCCAGGGCGGGAAGCGCGGTCAGCCAGGGCGGGAAGCGCGGCCGGCGTCCCGGCGGACGAACGCCCGCCGGTGAGTCGCGGTGCAAGCCGCCATGACACAATCGAACCCATGGAATTGACCTGGTACGGGCGCACCTGCGTCCGCCTCCGCGGTCGCGACGCCGTCGTCGTCGCCGACCCCTATCAAGCCGTCGTCGGGCCGACCGGACGAGGGATCACCGGCGAGATCGTCACGTTCTCCCACCCGGACGACAAGCCGCTGCCGCGGGCGAAGGGCAAGCGCTCCCGCGACGGCGCGACCTTCCTCCCGTCCTCGCTCGACGAGGCATTCGTCCTCGACGGACCGGGCGAGTACGAGGTCCGCGACGTCCTCGTCACCGGGGTGCGGACCTATCGGGACGACGCCAAGGGCGCGGAGCGCGGGAAGCAGACCGCGTTCGTCGTCGAGCTCGACCAGATGCACACGATCCACCTCGGCGAGATCGGCCACCTGCTGACCGAGGAGAAGCTCGGCGACATCGGCCCGGTCGACATCGCGTGCGTCCCGCTCGGCGGCACGCTCAGCCCCCAGAAAGCGGCCGAGCTGATCGCCCAGCTCGATCCGAAGATCGTCGTGCCGATGCCGCTCGACGAGGACGCGCCGGACACGAAGGAAGCCCTGGCGAAGTTCCTCCACGAGATGGGCGGCGAGCCCGCCGTCCAGCCGAAGCTGTCGGTCACGATCTCGGGCCTGCCGGCCGAGACGACGACGGTCCTGCTCGAGTCCCGCGGCAAGATCTGACGATGGCCCCTCCGTCGATCGTGGACCGGACGTCGGACGGCGGCTCCTCCGTCGACCCTCGAGTGGCCGGATCGGGTCAGGCGGGCGACGGACTCCGATCGAGGACGATCCGTCCCCGCTTGACCACCGTTCGCACGAGGTCCGCGGCGGGCCAGTAGGGGATCTGGCGCGACGAGGGGACGTTCCAGATCACGAGGTCCGCCTGCTTGCCCGTCTCGAGCGACCCGATCTCGGCGGCGCGGCCGATCGCCTGGGCCGCGTTGATCGTCACCGCGGCGAGCACCTCGTCCGGCGACATCCGGAGGTTCAGGCAGGCCGCCGTCATCGCCAGCGGCAGGCTGGGGGTGGGCGAGGTGCCGGGGTTGAAGTCGGTGCCGATCGCGACCGGGACGCCGCGCTCGATGAACGTCCGTGCCGGCGCGTGGTGGCTCTTCATCAGGAACCAGGTCGTCGCGGGGAGCAGTGTGGCGACCACCGGACGGCCCTCGCCGGCGGCCCCGGCCAGGGCGTCGACCCCGGCCGGCGACGGCGTCGCGAGATGGTCGGCGCTCGACGCGCCGATCTCGGCCGCGAGCTCCGCGCCGCCGCTGGGCGCCAGCTCGTCGGCGTGGAGCCGCGGTCGGAGGCCCAGCCGGGCCGCCGCGGTGAGGATCCGCCGCGACTGGTGGGCGTCGAACACGCCCTCCTCGCAGAACACGTCGGCGGCGACGGCGATCCCCTGTTCGACCACCGCGGGCAGCTGGCTCTCGATGACCTGGACGACGTAGGCATCGGTGGCGTCGGGGCGGGCTCGAAGCTCGGGCGGCACGGCGTGGGCGCCAAGCCAGGTCGGGACGACGTCGATCGGGCCCTCATCGCCGAGACGCCGGGCGACCTCGAGGAGCCGGAGCTCCGTCGCGAGGTCGAGCCCGTAGCCCGACTTCGCCTCCACCGTCGTGACGCCGTGACCGAGCATCTCGTGGAGCCACCGCCGCCCGTGGGCGGCCAGCTCGTCGGCCGTGGCCGCGCGGGTCGCGGCCACGGTCGAGAGGATCCCGCCGCCCGCCGCGAGGATCTCCAGGTAGCCCGCACCCTGCTGGCGGAGCTCCAGCTCGCCCTCGCGGCTGCCGGCGAAGAGCAGGTGGGTGTGGGGGTCGACGAGCCCGGGCGTCACGGTCCCGCCGGCGGCGTCGACGACGGTGAACCCGCCGAGGTCGTGACCCTCCGCGGCCAGCGAGGCGCGCAGCTCCGCCTCGGGCGCCACGCCCAGGATGCGGCCCCCACGGGCGGCCACCGCCGTCGGCGCGGGACGCCGGTCGATGTCGCCCTGGCCCGCGCCCCGGCGGACCCCGCCCGCCAGCGTCGCGACCTCGCGCGCGCCGACGACGAGCATCCCCGGTGCGACCTCGGGGAGCGTCACGATCCTCGCGGGGTGCCGGATTTGGCGGCCGCGAGCCGGAGCTCGAGGGCCATGAGCGGGTCGAAGTCCCGGAGCTTCAGGAAGGCGGCCGCGGCCGCGAGCCGCTCCTCCACCGGCGCATCCGCCGGCGCCTCCGCGTGGTCCGCCACGTCGAGGAACGCGGCGATCGGCGCCAGCCCGATGAGCTCGGATTCGAAGAGCTCGATCCCGTCCTCGGCCGCCTCGGCCCGGACCAGCTCCCAGACCCGCCACAGCGGCGTGACGCGGAAGTCGAGCAGGTTCATCGAGACCTGCGCCCGCGACGGAAGCGGGTCGCCGCGCTCCGTCTCCTCGACGGAGAAGCCGTTCGCCTGGACCTTCGGCAGGCCGCCGCCGGACTCGCGGACCCGGCGCGCGATCCGCCTGGCCAGCTCCACGTCGGGCGAATCGAGGTTCACGTTCCAGGCGATGAGGAACGGCCTCGCCCCCACCGCGACCGCGCCGGCCGACGGATGCATCCGGGCCGGGCCGAGGTCCGGTTCGCGACCGTGCTGGCCGATCTCGGCCTTCAGGCCCTCGTACTGGCCGCGGCGGACGTCCGCGAGCTTCACCCGATCGGAGCGCCGGGCAGCCCGGGCGTAGAGATAGACGGGGAGATCGAACCGATCGGCGATCCGGGCGCCGAACGCCTGGGCCAGCTCGATCGTCTCGTCCATCGTCGTGTCGCCGAGCGGCACGAACGGGATCACATCGACGGCGCCGATCCGGGGGTGCTCGCCCCAGTGCTCGTCCATGTCGATGTCGCGGATCGCCGCCGCGACGAGCTCCTCGAGCGCCGTCGCGACCGGGCCGGCGGGTCCGGCCATCGTGAAGACCGAGCGGTTGTGGCTCGCATCGCTGGTCCGGTCGAGCAGATGCACGCCGGGGACGGCCGTGATCGCGTCCGCCAGCCGCTCGACCACCTCGGGCCGGCGGCCCTCGGACACGTTCGGGACCGATTCGATCAGCCGATCGGACAGGTCGTCGCGGGGGGCGCTCATCGCGGCCATCGTGCCATGCCGGAGCCCGCCGCGAGCGCGCCGCGGGACGTCACCCGGCCGGCTGCGAGTGCGAGCGTTGACGAACGCGTGTTAGACCGTAGACTAACAACCCTCCCCCGCCCACCCCATCGCCGAGGTGCCGCTTGGCCACGTCGACCACTCCCCGGCGCAGCCTCCTCCACCATCCCGACTTCCTCAAGCTGTGGACCGCCGAGACCGTCTCGGTCTTCGGCACCGCCATCACCCAGCTGGCGCTGCCGCTGATCGCGGCGACCGTCCTCGACGTGAGCCCGTTCGAGTTCGGGCTGCTCACGACCATCGAGTTCCTGCCGTTCATCCTGCTCAGCCTGCCGGCGGGCGTGTGGGTGGACCGGCTCCGGCGACGGCCGATCCTCATCGCCGGAGACCTGGGACGGGCAGTCGCGATCGCGTCGATCCCGATCGCGTTCTATTTCGACGCCCTGACGATCTGGCAGCTGTACCTCGTCGGGTTCGTCAACGGCTGCCTGACCGTGTTCTTCGACGTCGCCTACCAGAGCTACCTGCCGTCGCTCGTGGACCGCGACCAGCTGGTGGAGGGCAACTCCAAGCTGGAGATCACGCGCTCCGCCGCGCAGATCCTTGGCCCCGGGCTGGCGGGCGTGCTGATCGGGCTCCTGCGGGCGCCGTTCGCGATGGTGATCGACGCGCTCAGCTATCTCTGGTCGGCCGCCTTCGTGTTCCTCATCCGGCGGCCGGAGCCGCCGGTCGCGCCGCACGACCCCGCGACGGACGGGCCGAAGCGGTCGATGCGCGCGGACATCGGCGTCGGGCTGCGCTACGTGACCCAGCATCGCTGGCTTCGGTCGATCGCCGCCACCACGGGGACCTCGAACTTCTTCGGGAACGTCCTGGGCGCGATCCTGATCCTGTACGTGAGCCGCGAGGGCCTCTCGGCCGAGGCGATCGGCTTCGCCTTCTCGATCGGCTCGGTCGGGGTCCTGGTGGCGGCGCTGATCACGAGCCGGCTGACCGCGCGCGTCGGCGTGGGCCGGATGCTCGTGGCGACCGCGATCGGGTTCAGCCTGTCCGGGCTTCCGGTCGCCATCGCGTCGCCGGCGTACCTGTTCCCCGCCCTCGCGCTGTTCGGGTTCCTGGGCGGCTTCTTCGGGGTCGCCTGGAACATCAACCAGGTCTCGCTGCGACAGGCGATCACGCCGCCCCGGATGCAGGGTCGGATGAACGCCACGATGCGGTTCATCGTCTGGGGCACGATCCCGCTGGGAGCGATCGCGGGCGGGGCGCTCGGCAACGTCATCGGCCTCCACGAGACGATCTGGGTCGGGGCGATCGGCGGGCTGGTGGCGTTCATCCCGGTGACGCTCTCGTCCGCCCGGAGCATCGTGACGATGCCGGAGCCGGCCGAGGACGAGCCGCTGCCGAGCGGCGGGGCTCGGTCGCCCGCCTGAGAGGTCGGCGACCGCGGGCGCGCCAGCCCCTATCCGAGCATCGGCACCCGAACGCCGCGTTCGCGGGCGACCTCGATCGCCCGCTCGTAGCCGGCGTCCACGTGGCGGACGACGCCCATCCCCGGATCGGTCGTCAGCACTCGCTCGAGCTTCCGGCCGGCGAGCTCCGAGCCGTCGGCGACGACGACCATCCCGGCGTGCTGGCTGTAGCCGATCCCGACGCCCCCGCCGTGGTGGACCGAGACCCAGGTCGCACCGGCGGCGGTGTTCACGAGGGCGTTGAGGAGCGGCCAGTCGGCGACCGCGTCCGTGCCATCGGCCATCGCCTCGGTCTCGCGGTTCGGTGACGCGACCGAGCCCGCGTCGAGGTGGTCGCGACCGATGACGATCGGAGCGCTGACCTCGCCGGTCCGGACCAGCTCGTTGAACGCGAGCCCGGCCCTCGCCCGCTCGCCGTAGCCGAGCCAGCAGATCCGGGCCGGGAGGCCCTGGTACGGGACCTTCTCCTCGGCCATCGAGAGCCACCGTCGCAGGCCCGCGTCCTCGGGGAAGAGCTCGAGGATCGCCCGGTCCGTGCGGGCGATGTCGGCCGGGTCGCCGCTCAGGGCCACCCATCGGAACGGCCCGCGGCCCTCGCAGAACTGCGGTCGGATGAAGGCCGGGACGAAGCCCGGGTAGTCGAAGGCGTTCGCGACTCCGGCGGCCTGGGCCTGCGCCCGCAGGTTGTTGCCGTAGTCGAAGACGACCGAGCCGGCCTCCTGGAAGGCGAGCATCGCCCGAACGTGGTCGGCCATCGCGGCCATCGAGCGGCGGATGTACTCGTCGGGCTGGCTGCGACGCAGCGCGGCGGCGTCCTCGAGCGCGATCTCCTCCGGCACGTAGCCGCCGAGCGCGTCGTGCGCGGAGGTCTGGTCGGTCACGACGTCGAACCGCTCGCCCGCCCGCGCCCAGGCAGGCTCGATCTCCGCCGCGTTGCCGATCAGGGCGATCGACTGCGGCCGACCGGCCGCCGCCGCCTCGCGCGCCCAGCCCAGCGCCTCGGCCGGGTCGGCCGACAGCCGGTCCACGTAGCCGATGTCGAGCCGGCGGCGGGCTCGCGCCTCGTCGACCTCGATCGCGAGGCAGACCCCATCGTTCATCGTCACCGCGAGCGGCTGCGCGCCGCCCATCCCGCCGAGCCCGGCGGTCAGGACGAGGCGTCCGGCGAGGGACCCGCCGAAGTGCTGCCGGGCCAGCTCGGCGAACGTCTCGTACGTGCCCTGGAGGATCCCCTGGGTCCCGATGTAGATCCAGGAGCCGGCCGTCATCTGGCCGTACATCATCAGGCCCTTCGCCTCGAGGTCGCGGAAGACCTCCCACGTCGCCCACTTCCCGACGAGGTTCGAGTTCGCGATCAGGACGCGCGGCGCCCACTCGTGCGTTCGGAAGACCGCGACCGGCTTGCCCGACTGGACGAGGAGCGTCTCGTCGTCGGCGAGCCCGCGGAGCTCGCGGACGATCGCGTCGAAGGCGTCCCAGCTCCGGGCCGCGCGGCCGTGCCGCCGTAGACGACGAGCGCGTCGGGGTTCTCGGCAACCTCCGGATCGAGGTTGTTCATCAGCATCCGGAGGGCCGCTTCCTGCTGCCAGCCGCGGCACGTGAGCTCCGTGCCGCGGGGCGCCCGAACGGGTCGCGGACCGCTGGTCATGGCGCGATCGTAGCCCGCAGCAGCTGCTCGCCGAGGCGGCTCGGGCCGATCGAGGTGAGCGAGACGACGACTCCGCCGTCCCCGAGCCGGACGTGATAGGTCAGGACCCCGTTCCGG
>DATBGP010000304.1:0-6418 GCA_036557925.1 Candidatus Limnocylindrales bacterium
AGGACGCCCGTGTCCACCGGCATCTCGTCGCTGGGCCGGTGCCGGCGCGACACGTAGAGCACGGCGATGCCGGTCACGAACATCGCGAGGGTCGCGAGCATGAACGGCGCACCCAGGATCGCGCCGATGCCGACCTCGTTCGCCGTCGCGCTCCCGGAGAAGAGGATCGCGATGATCGGGATCATCGTCTCGGGCAGGGCCGTGCCGACAGCCGCGAGGACCGACCCGACGGCGCCCTCGGCGAGCTCCAGCTTCCGGCCGAACCACTCGATCCCGTTCGTGAACAGCTCCGCGCCGAGCAGGATGACGACGAAGGCCCCCACGAGGATCAGGACCTCCACGTCAGCCCTCGAGGCCGGTCGCGAGGGTGACGCTCAGGCCGATGACGACGAGGATCGCGATCGAGACGTAGACCATGCGTCGCTCGCCGGATCGGGCATAGCCGATGAGCGACGCCACCACGCGGGCGGACGGGGTCGCCACGATGACGATCAGCCCGAGCCACAGGTAGCCCAGTGGCCGCAGGGCCAGGAGGTCCGCCGGGATCGAGGCCGGATCGAAGGCCGGGGTCCCGGCGAGCGGGCTGACTCCGGTCGCGAGCATCAGGACGAAGCCGATCGCGAGCAGGGCGATCGAGAGATAGGTCCCGATGGTGAGGAGCCGCGCGATCGACCGCTCGAGGCGGACGCCGGCGGTGTCGACTGGTTCGCCGACGCCTGCCTGCGTCACGCGAGGGCTCGCTGCAGCATCTGCCACGCAGTGTAGAGGAGAACCGCGACGAACAGCCCTCGGAGGATCCGGAGGTCGATCCGGTGGGCGACGCGGGACCCGACGCTCGCCCCGACGAAGACGCCGATGGCCGTGGGAGCCGCCGTGTACGGATCGAGCCCGCCCCGGATCAGGTAGATGATCGCGCTGGCCGAGGCGGTGATGCCGATCATCAGGTTGCTCGTCGCGGTCGCGACGCGGAGCGGCACGCCCATCACGACGTGCAGAACCGGCACCTTGATCAGCCCGCCGCCGATCCCGAGGAGCGCCGACGCCAGCCCGGCGCCGATGCTGCCGAGGATCCCGAAGCCGAACCGGTGGACGCGGTAGTCCGGGCCGGACAGGGTCTGGAGAAACGGGGGCCTCGGCGCCGGACCGAGTGCGGAGCCTCCGGCCGCTTCGCCGAAGACGTGGGCGCCCGAGGCCGCGGGCGCGGGTCCCGGGACCGGACTCGGCCGGTGCGGATCCTCCGCCGGATCGCGGTCGGCCTCGCCGATCGGGCCGTCGGCCACGGCGGCCGTCGCCGGGACGGGGTCGGGGGCGGCCACAGCCGACGCCGGAGCCGGTGCCGGCGAACGTTGCCGCGCCATCGTGACCGCCGTGTACACGAGCAGGACCGTGAAGAGCCCGTCGAGCACGCGCTCGGGCAGGAGGAACGCGATCAGGCCGCCGACGAGGGCCCCGATCGCCGTGAAGAGCTCGAGCGTCATTCCGAGCCGGAGGTTGGCGACCCGCCGCTCCAGGTAGACGCCGGCAGCGGCGCTGCTCGTCATGATCACGCAGACGAGGCTCACGCCGACCGCCGTGATCAGCGGCAGCCCGAAGGCGAGGGTCAGCAGCGGGACGATGAGGATCCCGCCGCCCAGCCCCAGCAGGGAGCCGAACAGCCCGGCGGCCGCCCCGCCGGCCAGGAGCCCCAGGCCGACGATCATCGGTGGTCCGCCGGATCGACGACGGGCGCTAGGGCCGGAGGTGCTGCGGCGCGTACGGCAGCAGCGCCACGATCCGGGCCCGCTTCAGGGCGACGGCCAGCTCGCGCTGGTGCTCGGCGCAGGTGCCGGTCTTCCGGCGCGGCTCGATCTTCGCCCGCTCCGACAGGTAGCGGCGGAGGCGGTTGACCTCCTTGTAGTCGATCGAGACGGTCTTGTCGGCGCAGAACGCGCAGACCTTTCGACGGCGTCGATCGCGGTAGTAGTCGTCGCGCTTCTTCGAGCGAGTCGGCGGCATTCGGTTCTCCTGGAGGCGCGGCGGTGAGGACCGCGCGGGTCGGTCGTTCGGGTGTCAGAAGGGCAGGTCGTCGAGCTCGGTGTCGTCGAAGCCGCCGCGCGGGGCGTTGCCGCCACCGGCCGGCGCGGGCGCGCGTGCGGCACCGGCCGCCGCGAAGTCGCCGTCTCCGTCGTCGCGGCTCGGCCGCTCGAGCGGGATGATGTTGTCGGCGGTGATCTCGAGCGAGGTCCGGTGCGTGCCATCCTTGGCGTCGTACTCGCGGGTCCGGAAGCGGCCCTCGACGAAGACGCGGTTGCCCTTCCGGAACTGCTCGGCGGCCCGCTCGGCGCGGTCGCCCCAGATCGTCACGCGGAACCAGTCGGTCCCCTGATCGGCCCACTCGCCCGTCTGCGGGTCGCGCCCGCGATGGGTCACGGCGACGCTGAACTCGGTCACCTGCCGGCCGTTCGGGGTGTAGCGCATCTCGGGATCCCGTCCCAGGTTCCCGATGATCATCACCTTGCTGAAGGCCATGTCGCGCTCCCTCAGTCGATCGCGGCCGGGGCCGCTTCGCTCTCGGACTCGTCGATCCGCTCGGTGCCGTCGTCCTCGTCCTCGTCCTCGGCGGACGGCAGGTCCTGCTCCTCCCCATCTTCGCCGCCCTCGGCAGAGCCGTCACGGCGCGCCGGGCGCGCCGGCCGCTCGTCCCGGGTGACGAGATGACGGAGGACCTCCTCGGTGATCAGGAGCGTCCGCTCCATCTCGGTGATCGCCTCGGCGGGCGCCTCGAAGAGGACGATGTGGTACGAGCCCTCGCGGTAACGGTCGATGGGATAGGCGAGCCGGCGGCGGCCCCACGGGGCGACCTTCACGATCTGGCCGCCGGAGGCCACGATGCCGCGGGTGGTGCGGTCGATGACCGCCTGGGCCTTGTCGTCCGCGACGTCGGGACGGAGGACCAGCATGAGTTCGTATCGGCGCATGCGCCAGGACACTCCTTCCAATGGGAATCGTCCCGCTGACGGCCGCAAGCCGGCGCGGAACCGAAAGGAAACGCTGGCGAGTGTAGCACGGGGCCCCTCCCTGCCCCGGATCGGGACCTTCGGCCCGCCGGCGGGGCCCGTTGGGCCGGGTCCGGACCGGGACGCCGGATGTATCCTCATCGGCGTTCGGTCGACCCGTCCGTCCCGACGCCGACCGGCGACCACGTGTCCCAGCACCGCCCTCGGGGAGGCTCCGTGCCCGCCAGCACCATCCTGGTCATCGACGCCGACGCGACATCGGCCCAGCTGATCTCCACGACGCTCACGGGTGTCGGCTACACGGTCACGGTCTCGCCGGACCCGGCCGACGCGATGCCCCGGATCCCGGACCACCAGCTCGTGATCATCGACGTGGTCCAGGGCGAGCGGACCGGCGTGGACGTCTGCCGCGAGGCTCGACAGCTGCCGGGGATGACTTCGCTGCCGATCCTCTGCGTCGGCCAGACCGACGAGGTCGAGGAGCGGATCCGCTTCCTCGAGGCCGGCGCCGACGACGTCATGGCCCGGCCGTTCGACGCCCGCGAGCTCGAGGCCCGTGTCGAGGCCCTGCTCCTCCGGATCCAGCGGTCGAAGGACCTGGGCGTCGCCACGGTGTCGAGCGACGGCCTGACGGTCGTCCGGACGCGCCGGATGGTCGCGGTGCACAGCCCCAAGGGCGGCGTGGGGACGTCGACGGTCGCGACGAACATCGCGATGGCGGCGGCCCAGAAGAAGCCCGACCGGGTGGTGATCGTCGACTTCGACCTCCAGTTCGGCCAGGTCTCGACGTACCTGAACATCGAGCCCCGCCAGACCCTCGCCGACGTCGTCCGCGACGAGGCGGCCCTCCGCGAGGCGGAGCTGCTCCGGACCTACGCGACGCGTCACGACGCCGGTCTGCACGTCCTTGCGGCGCCGACCGGGCCGGAGCTCGCCGAGCTGATCACGCCCGAGCACGTCGACCGGATCCTCACGACCCTCCTCGACACCTACGACCAGGTCGTGATCGACACCGGCTCGTGGCTCGACGAGCGGACGCTCAGCTCCTTCGAGCACGCCGAGACCGTCCTGTTCGTCGTGAACCCCGAGGTCGCCACCCTGAAGGCCGTCAACGCCCTCGTCGAGTACCTGAACGAGGCCGGCACCGTCGCCCAGAAGTCGATGTTCGTCCTGAACAACCTGTTCGGGCGCGAGATCGTGAAGGCCCGCGACGTCGAGCAGGCGCTGAACACGAAGGTCGAGATCGAGCTGCCGTACGACGCGTTCCTTTACCTCCGGTCCGTCAACGAGGGGACGCCGCTCGTGGTCGGGGCGCCCCGCTCGGCACCCGCGGAGCGGCTCGTCGCGCTGTCCCAGATCGCGTTCGGCGCGGACGGCAGCGGGCCGGCCGCGCAGGCGCCGGTCGAGGCGAAGAAGGGCCGCTTCGGGTTCCGTCGCCGCTGACGTGGCGGCCGGCGACCGCGGCCCGCTTCGGGTTCCGTCGCCGCTGACGTGGCGGCCGGCGACCGCGGCCCGCCTCGGGTTCCGTCGCCGCTGGGTCGCAGCCCGCGACCGCATCCGTCTGGTGCCGGAGCAGGGGTTCGAACCCTGACGCCCTTGCGGGCAGCGGAGTTTAAGTCCGCCGCGTCTGCCTGTTCCGCCACTCCGGCCCGGCCCGCATCCTAGCGGCGATGCCCGGGCCGCGGCGTGGCATCCTGCGGTCGTGTACGTGCCCGACCACTTCCGACCGACCGAGGGAGATGTCCGAGAGCTGCTCGCGAACCTGGACGCCGCCGACCTGATCACGCCGACCGCCGACGGGCTCCTCGCGACGTTCCTGCCACTGATCTTCGAGGCGCCCGGGGCGTCCGCCGACGCCGGCGAGCACGGTCGGCTGATGGGCCACGTGGCGAGGAACAACCGCCAGTGGAAGACGTCGCTCACCGGCGAGGCGCTCGTGATCGTCCGCGGCCCGGAGGCCTACATCTCGCCCGCCTGGTACGCGACGAAGCGCGAGCACGGCCGCGTCGTCCCGACGTGGAACTACGTCACCGCCCACCTTCACGGGCGGTTCCTCGTCCACGAGGAGCGGGACTGGATCGAGCGGAACGTCCGGGCGCTCGTCGCGCGGCACGAGGGGCGCCGTCCCGAGCCCTGGTCCGTCGACGACGCCCCGCCGGCGTACGTCGAGGGCCAGCTCCGGGCGATCGTCGGCGTCGAGGTCGTGATCACCCGGATCGAGGCGAAGCTCAAGCTCAGCCAGAACCGCCCGCGGGCCGACGTCGAGGGCGCGATTGCCGGCCTCGAGGAGGTCGCGGACGCCCGGTCGATCGCGACCGCGGCGGCCATGCGCGCGACGGAGGACGGCCGGAGGCGCTGAGGGCGAACGGGGAGGACGGGACGTGACAGTGGAACCAGCCGAGGACGCGTCGAAACCGACGGGGCGGCGTCGACGAAGCC
Source organism: Candidatus Limnocylindrales bacterium (assembly GCA_036557925.1). GTDB lineage: Bacteria > Chloroflexota > Limnocylindria > Limnocylindrales > CSP1-4 > CF-46. The sequence continues at coordinate 5,436 of DATBGP010000304.1, forward strand.
GCTACCGGACGAACCGGATGGAGGCGTTCAGCGACGGCGTCTTCGCGATCGCCATCACCCTGCTGGTCCTCGAGATCAGCGTTCCGTCCGGCTCGGAGACGGGGCCCGACCTCCTGAACGCGGTCCTGGGCCAGTGGCCGTCGTATCTCGCATTCGCGGTCAGCTTCTCGACGATCGGCGCCATCTGGCTGGCTCACAATGCGGTTACCGAGCAGCTCGCCGGCGTCGACACGTCGTTCGTGCGGCTCAACCTACTGCTCCTCCTCGTCGTCTCGTTCCTGCCGTTCCCGACGCGGTTGCTGGCCGAACACGTCGGGTCGAACGAGGCCGAACGCGTCGCGACGACGATCTACGGGATCACCCTGCTGCTCGCGCTCACGATGGTCTCGGTCCTGTGGCGCTATGCCCGCCGCGCGGAGCTCGTCCGCGAGACGATCGGCGACGAGGAGATGCAGTACCTCACGAACCGCCTGACACCCGGACTCGCCGGCTACGGCGTCCTGCTCGTGCTGGGGCTCGTCCTGCCTCGGGCCGCGGTCTTCGGCTACTTCGCGATCGCCCTGTTCTTCCTGCTGCCGATCCGGCGGCGCTCATCGCGGCGAACGCTGCTGGAACCCCCGCCGGAAACCGACGACCCGCCGGGATGAGGTGGGTCGTCATGGGTCGGGAGTGGAGGCGACGACCGGATTCGAACCGGTGAGTAACGGTTTTGCAGACCGTCGCGTTAAGCCTCTTCGCCACGTCGCCTGGGGACCGGCCGTGAGACGGCCGTGGGCTATTGAGTTCTGGCTGCCCCTCGAGGATTCGAACCTCGGTTCACGGATTCAAAGTCCGCTGTCCTACCACTAGACGAAGGGGCAGCGGGCGGATTCCACGATCGGGGCCCGGCGCTTCGCGGGCAAGAAAATGGAGCGGAAGACGGGACTCGAACCCGCGACCCTCACCTTGGCAAGGTGATGCTCTACCAACTGAGCCACTTCCGC
>DATBGP010000305.1:0-4557 GCA_036557925.1 Candidatus Limnocylindrales bacterium
GCCTCCGGATCGCCCGCGTCGGCGTGCCGAAGCAGGTGCAGCTGGAGGTGGGAGGACCGGTCGCCGCTCACCCGTCGAGCGTAGCGAGGAAGCGGTCGATCCGCTCGCGCAGATCGGCAGCGGTGACCCGGTACACGGCCAGCTGCTCGTCCTGGCTGCCCGTCGCGCCGGCCGGGTCGGGGATGCTCCAGTGGGTCCGGACGGCCGGGCCCGGGAACACCGGACAGGCCTCGGCCGCGTCGTCGCAGACGGTGATCACGTGGTCGAAGGGCTCATCCAGGAACTCGGTCATGGACTTGGAGCGCGCCCAGTCATGGCCGATCCCGAGCTCGTCGAGGACCGCGATCGTCCGGGGGTCGACGCGGCCTGCCGGGCGGCTCCCCGCGGACCGGACCGCGACGCGGTCGCCGCCGAGCTCCCGGAAGAACGCCTCCGCCAGGATCGACCGGCAGGAGTTGCCCGTGCAGAGAACGAGGATCCGGACCGGCCCCGCGTCGACTGTGCCAGCGGTCATCCGGGCTGGAACTCGAGCTCCGACGGCTCCCTGGGCGCCGCGCCGCGCCCGGAGATCACGACGAACTGGCGGATCCGCTCGCTCAGCTGCACGAACACGCGCTCGAACGCCGCGCGACGCTCCTGCGGGTCGCTGAGCTTCTGGGGGCTCGCGTAGCCCCAGTGCATCGACTGGTCCGCGCCGGGGAAGATCGGGCAGGCGAGCCGGGCGTCGTCGCACAGCGTGATCACGTAGTCGTACTCGTGCCGGTGGGCGTCGTCGAGCGCCGTCGACCGGATGTCCGTGGCGTCGATCCCCGCCGCGGACAGGATCTCGAGCGTCAGCGGGTCGATCGGCGTCGGGTCGACGCCCGCGCAGGAGACCGCGTACCTCGAGCCGCCGACGTGGCGCAGGAGGGCATGCGCGAACACGGCGCGGCAGGCCGCGCCGGTCGAGACGAACAGGACCCGGGTCGGCGCGGCGATCACGGGTTCAGGTCCTCGATCTCGCCGCTCGCGAGGAACACGACATCCTCGGCGACGTTCGTCACCCGGTCGCCGATCCGCTCGAGGTAGTGGGCCGCGAACAGGATCCGCGTCCCGCGCGACACGTTGTCCGAGTCCGCCTGCATGAGCTGGACGACCTCGTCGAAGATCCCGTGGTAGAGGTCGTCCACCTCGTCGTCGCGGGCCGCGACCGACCGGGCCGCCACGACGTCCACGTCGATCAGGGCCCGGAGGATGTCGCCGACCAGGCCGGCCACGAGCTCGCCCATGGCCGGCAGGTCGACGTACTGCTTGAGCGGCGGCTCCGGGGCAAGCTTCCGGACCTGCTTCGCGACGGAGGCCGCGTGGTCGCCCATCCGCTCGAGCTCGTAGCTGACGTGGTCGAGGGAGAGCAGGAACCGCAGGTCGCGGGCGACCGGTGACTGCGTGGCGATCGTCCGGGTGATCAACCCCGTGACCTCGCGCTGCATCTCGTTGATCCGGCCGTCCGAGACGATGACGGCCGTCGCGGCGGTCGCGTCGTGGGCCAGGAGCGCGGCGATGCTCGCGCGGATCGCCTCCTCCACGGACGAGCCCATCCGGAGGATGTCGTCCTTGATCTCGCTCATCTCGAGATCGAGCGTCTCGCGGGCGGGCCGGTTGATCCCGGCCGTCGTCGAGGTCCGCGCGGTCTCGGCGAGGATCGCGCCCACCTGCCGCTGGATCTGCTGGTTCGAGAGCCGGTCGTCGTCGGTCATGCGCTGCCTTCCTTCGCTCAGCCGAACCGGCCGGAGACGTAATCCTCGGTGAGCTGCTCGGTGGGGTTGGTGAAGATCTGGAGCGTGTCGCCGACCTCCACCAGGTAGCCCGCCTTGTCCTCGCCGAGGGAGTAGAAGGCCGTCCGGTCGCTGACCCGGGAGGCCTGCTGCATGTTGTGGGTGACGATGACGATCGTGACTGTCGAGCGCAGCTCGTTGATGAGGTCCTCGATCTTCAGCGTCGCGATGGGGTCGAGGGCCGAGCAGGGCTCGTCCATCAGGATCACCGACGGCGAGGTCGCGAGGGTGCGGGCGATGCACAGCCGCTGCTGCTGGCCGCCGGACAGGGCCAGGCCGGACTTCTTCCGGTAGTCGTCCTTCACCTCGTCCCAGATCGCCGCCCGCTGGAGCGACCGCTCGACGATCTCGTCGAGCTCCTGCCTGCCCTTCACCCCGTGACGCCGCGGGCCGTACGCGACGTTCTCGTAGATCGACATCGGGAACGGGTTCGGTTTCTGGAAGACCATCCCGATCCGCTGCCGGATCTCGACCGGCTGGGCGTCCGGGGCCATGACGTCGTCGTCGTCGAAGAGGATCCGGCCCTCGACCCGGGCCGATGGGATCAGGTCGTTCATCCGGTCGAAGCAACGCAGGACCGTGCTCTTGCCGCAGCCCGACGGTCCGATGAATGCCGTCACCGCGTTTGGCGGGATCTCCAGGTTCACGTCGCGGACGGCCCGCTTCGCGCCGTAGTAGATGCTGACGTCCCGCATCTCGAGCTTCGGCCTCGCGCTGACCACGACCGGCTCCCGGACCGACGCGGCGGCCGTCGCGGCGAGCGCCGCGGCGGCGGAGTCGATCGCGGCCTCGGTGCCGTCGTGCGAGCCGGTGTCGATGGGGAGGGGGGAGAGCACGGTCATGGCGTCCTCGTCGATCGTGGACATGGTCACGCGCCGGTCAGGCGGCGCTGGAGGAGGCGGCCCAGGCCCCGGGCTCCGAGGTTGAAGACCAGGACCATGATGATCAGGACCGCGGCCGATGCATCGGCGATCTGCCGGACGAAGTCGCCGAGCCCTTCGGAGTTGATCTTCCAGATGTAGACCGACAGGGTCGTCGCGTTGTGGAACGGGCTCCAGGGCGAGCGCGGGTCGGTGAGGTTCAGGTTGCCGAAGTCGTAGCTCACCGGCGTCGACAGGCCCGCGGTGAACAGCAGGGCGGCCGCCTCGCCGAAGATCCGGCCGGCGGTGAGGATGATCCCGGTGACGATGCCGGGGATCGCGATCGGCAGGACGACGTTCCGGATCGTCTGCCACTTCGACGCGCCGAGGGCGAGACTCGCGCTCCGCTCGTCGGCGGGCACCGCCCGGATCGCCTGCTCGGCGAGGCGGGCCATGAGCGGCAGGTTGAAGACGCTCAGGGCGAGCGCACCGCCGATGGCGGTGAAGCCCCAGCCGGTCGCGTTCACGAACAGGGCCAGGCCGAACAGGCCGACCACGATCGACGGCACCGACCCGACCAGCTCCTGGGAGAGGCGGATCGCGTTCGTCAGCCGGTTCTCCGGCGCGTACTCGGCCAGGTAGATGCCGCCGAGCGTCCCCAGCGGGACCGTGATCAGCAGCGTCAGGACGAGCATGTAGATCGAGTTGAAGAGGACCGGCCCGATCCCGCCCACGTCGGTGTCGCTGGGATCGCCGAACAGAAACGACGGGCTCAGCGTGCCGACGGCCGCGAGCAGGAAGTGGAGGATGATCGCGCCGAGGATCGCGATCACGAAGATCGCGATCGCCCAGAGGCCGGCCGTGGCCAGCCGGTCGGCCATCAGGTTCCGCCTCATGGCTGGACCCCGCGGCGGCCGAGGCGCCGGACGAGCAGCACGAACCCGAACGACATCAGGAGCAGGATCAGGCCCATCGTCCAGAGCGCCTGGTTCCAGGCCTCGCCGCTCACCGTGTTGCCCATGTCGAGGGTGATCTGGCTGGTCAGCGTGGTCATCGGCGCGGTCAGGCTGCCGGTGATCAGCGGCCGGTTGCCGATGACCATCTGGACGGCGAGCGCCTCACCGGCGGCCCGCATCATGCCGAGGATGATCGCGGTCAGGAGGGCGGTCCGGGCGGTCGGCAGGAGGATGTGGCGGATCGTCTGCCAGCGCGTCGTCCCGAGGGCCAGCGAGCCGGTCCGGAGCTCGGCCGGGATCGAGATGAAGGCGTCGTAGGCGATGGCCGAGATCGTCGGCAGGATCATCAGGGCGAGCACGAGCGATCCCGCGAACCAGCTGAAGCCTAGCGTGAACCCGACGCCGCGGAAGTTCTCGCGGAGGAAGGGCACGAGGATCGTCAGGCCCAGGAAGCCGTAGACGACGCTGGGGATGCCGACGAACACCTCCATCGCCGGGCGGGTGACGTTCCGGGCCCAGTCGGGCGCGACCTCGGCCATGAAGATCGCGAGGCCGATCGAGAGGGGCGCCGCGATGATCGCGGCGACGATCATCACCTCGAGGGTGCCGATGAGGAACGGCAGGATGCCGAACTTCTGGGGGTCTGACGAGGGCGACCAGGTCGGGTTCAGGATGTCGAGCGGGCCGTACCCGGCCGCGAAGATCTGCGTCCCGTTCCAGCCGATGAAGCCCAGGAGCAGGGCCACGAGGATGACGACGAGCATCGCGGCGAGGAGGGTGATCCGTCGCGGCGCGTCGATCTGCTCGGACGCGGTGAGCGGCCGTCGGAACGAGACCGAGACGGCCGTGAGTGGGGTCTGGGTGCTTGCCATCGATCGACTCCGAAGCTCGGATCCGGGGGTCGTTGGCCGGGAGGGAGATGGGCGG